>JAEWDJ010000136.1 GCA_023390155.1 Actinomycetes bacterium
GGCGGCCCTCGCGGTCGCCCGCGGCTGGACGCCGGACGAGGCGACGGCGAAGTCGGCCGTCGCGCGGCTCGCCGCGGAGCCGGAGACGCCGGTGCGCGTCGTCGGCCGCATCCTGCCGGACGAGCAGCCGGAGGTGCCGCAGGACAAGAGCCACCCCACGCAGATGCGCACGGTCGGCGTCGGTGCGCTCTACAACCTGTGGACCGGCGTGGACGGCATGGACGTCTACTCCGCGTACGTCGTGCAGCGCGGCGGCGTCGCCGGGCTCGACGCCATCTCCTCCCCGCCGCCCATCGCGCAGACCGAGCTGAACTGGCTCAACATCTTCTACGCCGCCGAGTGGATCATCTTCGCCGGCTTCGCGATCTTCCTCTGGTACCGGCTCGTGAAGGACGCGAAGCAACGGGAGGACGAGGAGCGCGAAGAGCACGAGCGGGAGCTCGCTGCGGCCGGGGCTGCGGGCGTCGCGGGCAAAGTAGAATAGCCGCATGCCCCTCGCTCCCAAGCTCGCAGATTTCCCGAAGATCCGCGGGGCCCTCCGGTTCTACCAGGTGTTCGCCTACATCACCGGCATCATGCTCCTGCTGCTCTGCGCGGAGATGATCGTGAAGTACGGCTTCGGCTACGAGCTGTTCGCGTTCAGCAACTACGGCTCGCTCACATTCGTGCCGGTGGAGACCGCGGTCGCGCCCACGGGCATCGACCTGAGCACCGGCATCCTCATCGCGCACGGCTGGCTGTACGTGGTGTACCTCATCTCCGACTTCCGCCTGTGGAGCCTGATGCGCTGGCCGTTCACGAAGTTCGTCACGATCGCCCTCGGCGGCGTCGTGCCGTTCCTGTCCTTCTTCGTGGAGGCGCGCATCAGCAAGCAGGTCAAGACCTATCTGGCCGGCCGCGAGGCCGAGGCCGCGAACCTCGTGGAGGCGACAAATTAGCACCGACGCAGCATTCACCGACCTTCTGGGCGGGGCGGACTCCGCCGACCCGGCGGGTCCCGTCCTCGTCGTCGACTTCGGCGCGCAGTACGCGCAGCTGATCGCGCGCCGCGTGCGCGAGGCGAACGTCTACTCCGAGATCGTGCCCCACACGGTCACGGCCGCGGAGATCGCCGCCAAGCGTCCCGCCGGCATCGTGCTCTCGGGTGGTCCGTCGAGCGTCTACGAGGAGGGGGCTCCCCGCCTCGACGAGGAGATCCTCGAGCTCGGCGTCCCGGTGCTCGGCATCTGCTACGGCTTCCAGGTGATGGCGAACGCCCTCGGCGGCGAGGTCGCGAAGACCGGCCGCCGCGAGTACGGCTCCACCGCCGTGCGCATCGTCGACGGCGCCTCCGGCCAGGAGAACGGCCTCCTCTCGGGCCAGCCCGACGAGCAGACCGCCTGGATGAGCCACGGCGACTCGGTGGCCCGCGCCCCCGAGGGATTCGAGGTGCTCGCGTCCACCGAGGACACCCCGGTCGCCGCCTTCGCCAACGAGGAGCGCAAGCTCTACGGCGTGCAGTGGCACCCGGAGGTGAAGCACTCCCAGTACGGCCAGGCCGTGCTCGAGAACTTCCTCCACCGCGCCGCGGGCATCCCCGCCGACTGGAACAGCGGCAATGTGATCGCCGACCAGGTGGCCGCGATCCGCGCCCAGGTCGGCACCGGCCGGGTGCTCTGCGCCCTGTCGGGCGGCGTCGACTCCGCCGTCGCGGCCGCCCTCGTGCACAAGGCCGTCGGCGACCAGCTGGTCTGCGTCTTCGTCGACCACGGCCTCCTCCGCAAGGACGAGGCCCGCCAGGTCGAGGAGGACTACGTCGCCTCCACCGGTGTCCGGCTCGTCACCGTGAACGCGCAGGAGCAGTTCCTGAACGCGCTCGCCGGCGTGAGCGACCCCGAGACCAAGCGCAAGATCATCGGCCGCGAGTTCATCCGCGTGTTCGAGCAGGCGCAGGCCGATCTGATCGCGGGGGCCGCGAGCGAGGGCGACCCCATCCGCTTCCTCGTGCAGGGCACGCTCTACCCGGACGTGGTCGAGTCGGGCGGCGGCTCGGGCACCGCGAACATCAAGAGCCACCACAACGTGGGCGGCCTCCCCGAGGACCTGCAGTTCGAGCTCGTGGAGCCGCTGCGCACCCTCTTCAAGGACGAGGTGCGCGCGATCGGCCGCGAGCTCGGCCTGCCTGAGGTCATCGTCGGACGTCAGCCGTTCCCCGGCCCGGGCCTCGGCATCCGGATCGTCGGCGAGGTCACCCAGGAGCGGCTCGACCTGCTCCGCGAGGCCGACGCCATCGTGCGCGCCGAGCTCACCGCCGCCGGTCTCGACGCCGAGATCTGGCAGTGCCCGGTGGTGCTGCTGGCAGACGTTCGCTCGGTCGGCGTGCAGGGCGACGGTCGCACCTACGGTCACCCGATCGTGCTGCGCCCGGTCTCCAGCGAGGACGCCATGACGGCCGACTGGACCCGCCTGCCCTACGACCTGCTGTCGAAGATCTCGAACCGCATCACCAACGAGGTGGACGGCGTCAACCGCGTCGTTCTCGACGTCACGTCGAAGCCGCCGGGGACCATCGAGTGGGAGTGATCCCGTAACGGGAAAGCCCCGGGATGCTGGTGAAGCATCCCGGGGCTTTTTCGTTGTGAGGCTGTGTGGCTGTGTGGCCGTGAGGCCGTGAGGCCGTGAGGCTGTGTGACCGTGGGCCTGGCGCCGCGTGGCTATGTGCCGGCACCGCGGCGCCGTTCGTCAGTCGCGCGAGATGGCGAGGAGGCGCAGGATCTCGAGGTACAGCCAGATGACGGTGACCATGATGCCGAAGGCGCCGGACCAGCCGTAGACCCGCGGGGCGCGGTTCTTCACGCCGCGCTGCACGAAGTCGAAGTCGAGCACGAGCGAGTAGGCGCCCATGATGACGACGAGCACGCCGATGAAGACGCCGAGCGGGATGCCGAAGATCTTGACGTCGCTGCTCAGGCCGAACGCGCTGCTCGTCACACCGGTCCAGACGAGGATGACGTTGACGATCGAGTAGGCCAGGTAGCCGAACATCGCGATGAGGAAGATCTTGGTCGCCTTCTTGGAGGCGCGGATCTTGCCCGAGGCGAAGAGGGCGAGCGTCACGCCGACGACGGCGAGCGTGCCGATGACGGCCTGGATGACGATGCCGGGCCACTGCGCCTCGAACACCATCGAGATGGCGCCGACGAAGATGCCCTGCACGCCCGAGTAGGCGAGGACGAGGGCCGGGCTCGGCTTCTTCTTGAAGATGTTGACGAGCGCGAGCACGAAGCCGATGATGCCGGCGGGCAGCGCGAGCACGGGGACGATCCAGCCCACGACCGCGCCGGCGACGAGCAGCGCGAAGCAGATCGCCGTCTTGTTGATGGTGTCCTCGACCGTCATGCGGTCGGTCTGGGTCGCCGTCGCGGACGGCGCCTCGTACATCTGCTCGAGGTTCTCGGCGCTCAGGGTCGCGGCCGACTGGGCCTGGCCGTTGTCCTTGAACGCCGGGTTCGTCGAGAACGCCGGGTTGGTGAGTGCCATGGGTTTCCTCGCTTGATCGGGGACGCCGGCGCGCGGTGCGCCGTGAGTCCAATCTAGTCGGTGGAGTTTCTGAGAGTTCTGACAGATTGCCATGAATCCCATCCCGCGGCGATGGCGCGCGCCAGCCAGGCCGCCGCCACGACGGCGAGGGTGCTGACGAGGACGGTGATCCAGCCCTGTTCGTAGGTGGTGACGAAGCGCGGGATCACGAGGCTCGTCGCGATCGGCAGCACCAGCACGGCGTAGCTGACGAGCGGGCGCAGGCGCACGAGAAGCCAGGCCGTCAGCGTGACGGCGTAGCACCAGGCGAAGCCGGACCCGCCGAGCATCAGCCAGGTGAACCCAAGGACGGGCACCGCCACGGCCACCCGGCGCCCGATCGTCGACGGGATGACCGCCCAGGCCGCCGGCTGCAGCAGCGAGCCGATCAGGAGGAACGGGAGGCTGTACGCCGTCGTGATGAGGATGAAGCCGCTGCCGAGGACGAGCATGGCCAGCCCCGTGACCAGGCGGGGCCGGTAGGAGCCCCAGCGCAGGGGGAGCAGGGAGGCGGGCTCGCGCCAGGTCCCGGGTCGGTGAGCGCTCTCGGCGGGTGCGGGCACCCGATGATTCTGCCACCCGCGGAGGCTCCGCCGTCAGCCCCCGACCGCGGGCTAGGATCGCCCCATGCGAGCCCGACCCGCCCCACTCGTGATCGGACACCGTGGCGCGCCCGGCTATCGCCCCGAGCACACGCGGGCGGCCTACGAGCTGGCGTTCGCGCTCGGCGCCGACGCCGTGGAGCCCGACTTGGTGGCCACGAAGGACGGCGTCCTCGTCCTCCGCCACGAGAACGAGATCTCGGGGACGACCGACGTCGCCGACCACCCCGAGTTCGCCTCGCGGCGGACCACGCGCGAGGTCGACGGCCAGACGCTGACCGGGTGGTTCACGGAGGACTTCACCTGGGCCGAGCTCGCGACCCTGCACGCGAGGGAGCGGCTCCCGTTGCTGCGGCAGGCGAGCGCCACCTTCGACGACCGCTACCCGATCCTGCGCTTCCGCGACCTGCTCGACCTCGTGGACCGCGCCTCCGACGACGCCGGCCGCGCGCTCGGCATCGTGGCCGAGCTCAAGCACGCCACCCATTTCGAGGCCGCCGGCCTGCCGCTCGACGAGCTGCTCACCCGCGACCTCGCCGACGCGGGATGGTCGGACCACCCCGGCCTCGTCGTCGAGAGCTTCGAACCGACCGTGCTGCGCCGCCTGCACGACCGTGGGTTCAGCGGCAAGCGCGTCTACCTCCTCGAGGACACCGGCGCACCGGCCGACCGTGTGGCCTCCCACGGGTCCGCCGCTGCGGGCTACGACACGGATCTCACCCTCCGCGGCCTCTACGCCCTCGGCTCGGCCGCACCCTCCGATTCGGCGCGCGTCGACGGCATCAGCGTCGAGACGTCCCTGGTGCTCTCGTCGGGGTCGGTCTCCGTCTCCCTGTTCGAGGAGGACGACGGCAGCATCGACATCGGCGCGGTGACCTCGGACCTGGTCGACCTCGCCCACTCGGCAGGACTCTCCGTCTACACGTGGACGCTCCGCCCCGAGAACGCGATGCTCCCGCCCGGGTTCCGCCGCGAGGTGCGCGACGACGAGTGGGGTGACTGGCGGCGGCTGTACGCGATCCTCCTGCACTCGGGAGTGGACGGCGTGTTCGCCGACCACCCGGACCTGGCGGTCGCCGTGCGCGACGGACGCTGACCTCCGCCTCCGGCGATCCCGCTCCCACCTCCGTTGACGGTGGGGGCCGCTAAAATCGTTGGAGACATGACGAGCCTTCCCGACGCCCCCTCCGGCACCCCCTCCTCCGTGCCGATCATCCTCGACGGCTGGGAGGGCGACGACCGGTCCGTCCGCGCCGCCGGCGGCCCTTCCGCGGGCGGCCATGCCGGCCCCGGTGGCTCCGCCGGCCCCGGCGGAACCGGGAGCACGAACGAGCGCCTCTTCGCCGGCCTCAACCCGCAGCAGCGGGAGGCCGCCGAGTACCGCGGCCCCGCGCTGCTCATCCTCGCGGGCGCCGGGTCGGGCAAGACGAGCGTGCTCACGCGCCGCATCGCGGGGCTCATCGAGAGCCGGGAGGCGTGGCCGAGCCAGATCCTCGCCATCACCTTCACCAACAAGGCGGCCAACGAGATGCGGGAGCGCGTCGAGGGGCTGCTCGGCGGCAAGGCGCAGGGCATGTGGATCTCGACCTTCCACTCGGCGTGCGTCCGCATCCTGCGCCGCGAGGCCGAGACCATCGGCAAGACGCAGAGCTTCACCATCTACGACTCGGGTGACTCGCGCGCCCTGCTGAAGCGGATCATCAAGGAGCTCTCCGCCGACACGCTCGGCTTCACCGTGGCGGGCGCGGCCGGCCGCATCTCCAAGCTCAAGAACGAGCTGACCGACATCGAGGCCTTCGCGCGCTCCGCCAACCTGAGCGACCCCCAGGAGGTGATGTTCCTCGAGATCTTCCGGCAGTACACCCGCGCGCTCCGCACGGCGAACGCCTTCGACTTCGACGACCTCATCGCCGAGACGGTCTTCCTGTTCCGCGCCTTCCCGCGCGTCGCCGCGCTCTATCAGCGCCGGTTCCGGCACATCCTGGTCGATGAGTACCAGGACACCAACCACGCCCAGTATTCGCTCATCCGCGAACTGACGATGCCGATCGCGCCGGATATCGCCGACGACCTGGAGGCGCAGGGCCACCACGTCGAGCGCATGCGCGACGCCGCCGGTGTCATCCCGGGCGCCTCGCTCACCGTCGTGGGTGACTCCGACCAGTCGATCTACGCGTTCCGCGGCGCGGACATCCGCAACATCGTCGAGTTCGAGCGGGACTTCCCGGGGGCGAAGGTCGTGCTCCTGGAGCAGAACTACCGCTCCACGCAGAACATCCTGAGCGCGGCCAACGCCGTCATCGCGAACAACTTCGACCGCAAGGACAAGAACCTGTGGACGGCCGTGGGCGACGGCGAGAAGATCGTCGGCTACACGGGATACTCCGGTCACGACGAGGCGCAGTTCGTGGCCGACGAGATCGAGAAGCTGCACGGTGCCGGCATGGCCTACAAGGACATGGCCGTGTTCTACCGCACCAACGCCCAGACCCGTGCTCTGGAGGAGATCTTCATCCGCTCCGCCCTGCCATACAAGGTGATGGGCGGCACGAAGTTCTACGAGCGCGCCGAGATCAAGGACGCCATGGCGTACCTGCTGACCGTCGCGAACCCGCACGACACGCTCGCGCTCCGACGCATCCTGAACACGCCGAAGCGCGGGATCGGCCCGGCGACGGAGACCCAGCTTGCCAGCTACGCCGACGACAACGGTATGACCTTCCGCGAGGCGATGCGGGATGCCGGGTCCCTCGGCCTCGGCCCGAAGGTGACGGCCGCCATCCTGCAGCTCTCCACCCTGCTCGACGAGGCCGCGGCCAAGATCGACCCGGAGAATCCCGCCGGTGTCTCCGCCGTGGCCGATGTGCTCGTGTTCCTGCTCGATGGCAGCGGGCTGCTGGAGGTCCTGCGCAACAGCCGGGACCCGCAGGACGAGGCCCGCGCCGAGAACGTGGAGGAGCTCGTCGCCGTCACGCGCGAGTTCGCGCGTAACAACCCGGACGGCACCCTGGTCGACTTCCTCACCGAGGTCTCCCTGGTGGCCGCAGCGGACGAGATCGACGACTCCAGCGGCGCCGTCTCCCTGATGACCCTGCACACGGCGAAGGGCCTGGAGTACGACGCGGTGTTCCTGACCGGTGTGGAGGAGGACCTCCTGCCGCACCGCATGTCGGCGAACGAGCCGGGTGGCCCGGCCGAGGAGCGCCGCCTGTTCTACGTGGGCATCACGCGCGCCAAGAAGCGCCTGTTCCTCTCCCTGGCGATGACCCGCGCGCAGTTCGGCGAGACCGCGGTCGCGATGCCGAGCCGCTACCTGCAAGAGATCCCCGCAGACCTCGTCGAGTGGCGGCAGTCGCCCGGAACGGCCAACGGCCGCGGCGGGACGCAGTCGCGCGCGCTGAACGCCCGCAAGCCGGGCCTGGGCTCCGGCTCCGGCGGCTCCCGGTGGAACGAGAGCTTCGGCTCCGGAGGCTTCTCCGCGCCGGATCGACCGAAGGCCGAGTGGCCGAACCGGGTCACCGGCAAGGTGCGCGACAACGGCGACCTCGAGCTCGCTCCCGGCGACCGCATCTCGCACGCCGACTTCGGCGAGGGCCGCGTCACGGCCGTGACCGGCGAGGGTGCGAAGCGCGTCGCGCACGTCCAGTTCGAGAAGGTGGGCGCGAAGAAGCTCCTCATCAAGATCGCTCCGATCGACAAGCTGTGAAGGCCTCCGGGCTCGCCTCGACGAGCATCGAGGTCGGCTTCCGTGCCGCCGCAGCGGTCGCCGTTCCCCTGCTGATCCTCTGGGGGGCCGGACGGCTCGATCTCGCGGCCTACGCCACGTTCGGCGCCTTCACGGCCCTCTACGGCCGCAACGAGCCGTACCGGCTGCGCGTGCGCAGCGTCTCTGTGGCGGCGGTGGCGCTCCTCGTGAGCATCGCGCTCGGCGTGTGGCTCGCGGTCCTGGGCGAGCCGCTCGCCCTGGTTGCGGTCGCGCTGGTCCTGATCGTCGCCGGTGGGACGCTCTTCGTCACGGCACTGCAGCTGTTGCCGGCACAGCCTCTCTTCTTCGTGTTCGCCCTCCTCGTCTGCGCGAATGTTCCGACGACCGCTGCTGAGGCTTGGCCTCGCATCGGGTTGGCGGCCGTGGTGGCCGTGTTCTCCTGGCTGCTCACGATGTCCGGCTGGCTGATCCGGCGCCTCGCCGGCGACCGCCGCTCGGTGCTGCTGAAGGAGCTCCGCCGTCGCCCGCAGGTCGACGGCACGGTGCTCACCGACCCCCGGGTGTGGCTCACCGTCGCCCAGAACGTCGTGGGCGTCGTCATCGCCGGGGGCATCGCCCTGGCCTTCGGATTCGGTCACGCCTACTGGGCGGTCGTGAGCCTCGTGGCGGTCATCCCACCCGCCCGGGCGGCGCACTCCATCTCCCGCTCCCTGCACCGGATCCTCGGCACGGTCGCGGGCGTCGGGGTCACCGCTCTGCTGCTCTTCTGGGGACCGCCCCCGCTCGTGATCATCCTGGTGATCGTCGTCTGCCAGTTCTTCGCCGAGATCCTCGTCGGCCGCCACTACGGCTCGGCCCTCGTCTTCATCACGCCGCTGGCGCTCTCCGTCTCGCACCTCGCGAGCCCGACGCCGCTGGGCGCCCTGGTGGGCGACCGCGTCCTCGAGACCGTCCTGGGAGCGGGCATCGGCATCGTGCTGGTGCTGCTGGCGCGCGGGATCGAACGGGCCCGGGGCCTCGCGGCTTAGGCGGGCGCTCCCTCGGCGCTCGCGCGAGACTCCTCCCGCACCAGGCGCCGCACCCGGCGGAGGTACGCGTCGCGGGTGGCGTGGCGCAGCCGAGCCGGGATGCGCGGGTACCAGCGGGTGAGCCGCCGCATCCAGCGCTCGTAGCGGTCGTGTCGCTCGGCGTCCCAGGGCAGCCGATACTGCTCCCGCACGGAGCTCGGGAGCAGCCCGGCGGTCACGAGCCGCGCGTCGGGGAGCAGCAGTCGCATCCACCACGGGATGTTCCGCGGGTAGAGGATCTGCCCAGCGAGCGCGCGCACGCTGTCGTCCACCGAAAGCCGATCGAGCATCGTCGACCAGTACTCCTCGAAAGCCGATCGCGATGGCGGCCAGCTCGACGGCGGAACCTGGAGGTTGGCGCCGAGCCGGGTGTACTCCTGATACACGCGCTCGTGCTCGTCCGCGCTGAGCGGACCGAACACCGTCTCGTGCAGCTCCACCATGGTGCGGTACAGCGTCGCCGCCACCCAGAGCTGCAGCTGCGGATCGTAGGCGTTGTAGGCCGGCGCATCCGCGGATGCCTCCGCCCGGACCGGAGCGTGGGCGCGATTCACCCGCCGCCGCACGACCGCGAACTCCTCGGGCGTCGCGAACACAGCGGCGCACATGAAGGTCATGGTCGCGTGCAGCCGGTCCATCACCCGCTCGGCGAAGTCGCTGTGCTCCACCACGCCCCGGCCGACCGGCGGCAGGGCGACCTGCAACAGGAGCGCCCGGCCCCCGCCGACGAGCGGAAGGACCTCGGCCGCGACAGTGCGCAGATCGACCGGACCGTCGCCGCTCCGCCTGCTCGCCTTCGCCTTCGCCGTCGTCACGGATCCATCCTGCCGGGACTCCCTGCGAGACCCCGCAACGCCCGCCGCTCATGCGCGGTGCCCGCTCGCACCCGCGCCGCGCACGGCCGACGACAGTCGTCGGCGGGCGCCCCCTCGCGCAGCCGCGACGACCGCGGCCAGCCCGAGCC
>JAEWDJ010000164.1 GCA_023390155.1 Actinomycetes bacterium
GGACCGCCGAGGCGTGGGCGCGCGCGGCGGCCGCGGGCAGCCCGGCGAGCGTCTGGAGCGGTCCGGCGAGGAACTGGGCGAGTCCGAGCGCCGCCACGAGCGCACCGAGGGACAGGGAGCCGTCGACGGCGAGCCAGCCGGCGACCCCGACGATCACGAGGAGGTAGGCACCACCCGTGAGGACCGTCGCCGCTCGGCGGACCGCCTGAGCGTCCACCGCCCGCAGCGCCGAGCGCGTCGCTCGCACGCTCGCGTCGCGGTATCGCACCGCCGCGGTCGTTCCGACCCCGAGCCCGGTGATGACACGGAGGCCGCGCACGAGATCCTCCGCCAGCATCGCGGCCTCGCCCGCCGCCGCCTGCTCCGCCGCACTGCGCCGGGCGACCCCGCCGGCGATCGCCGCGTTCAGGACGAGGACCGCGACGGTGCCGAGCACGATCACGACGCCGAGCACCGGAGAGGTCGCGACCAGCACGGCCACTGCGAACACGAGGGCGGCCGCAGCCGCCAGTGAGCCGGCGACGATCCCCACGAATGCCCCCACCCGGTCGGCGTCGCTCGACGCGCGCGTCAGCAGCTCGCCCGGCGCCGGCGCCTTCTCCGGCGGCACCTCCAGCGCCGAGCGCACGACACGCATCCTCAGCGCGTGCGCCGACCGCTGCTTGGCCCGCGCGCTCGCCCGCGCGCCGAACCGGTAGGAGGCCGAGAGCGCCGCCATGTCCGCTGCCAGCGCCACGAGCCAGAACAGCAACATCCCCGGGTCTCCCCCGGCGACAGCCCCGCTGATCGTCGCCCCGATCACGACCGGGACCATGGCCTCCCCGATCTGGTGGGAGCTGTAGAGCACGCACGCGACGAGCAGGTCGCCGAGCCTCGTGCGCAGTACGCCATGCAGCACCGTCGACGCGGTGGGCGCGGACCGGTCGGCACGGGATCGGGTCATGGCTTCGACAGTACGGCCGGATGGTCGTGACGAGTGAGCTCTATGCTGACAATCGGTGTCGCCCAACCGCCAGCGCGCGCCGCGAGGAGGATCGCAGCCCCATGGGAGCCGACGTCATCGAGCTGTACCGATTCCCGCTCGACCGCGGGGAGGGCTTCTCGGCGCATGCGCACGACCACCACCAGCTCATCTGGGCCTCCACCGGCACCCTGACTGTCGAGGTCGGCGACCGCTACTGGGTGCTCCCCACCACCCTCGGGTTGTGGATGCCCGCCGGTGTCATCCACGCCCCGCTCGCGGTCCGCGAGTCCGTGATGGAGGGCATCTACTTCGACGCCGCCCGCACGCCGCTCGACTGGTCGGAGCCCACGGTCGTCCAGATGGGGCCGCTCAGCCAGCACCTCGTCGGCTACCTGGCGCGCGAGCTCGGCGCAGAGGAACGCGCCCGCGCGGAGCGGGTCCTGCTCGACACCCTGGAGCCGGTCGGCCGTCGCGCCATCGCCGTCCCGGTCCCCGTCGATCCGCGCGCGCGTGACGTCGCGCGGCTCCTCCTCGGCGACCCCGCCGATACGCGCAGCCTCGAAGAGTTCGGCCGCGATGTCGGCGCGAGCGCGCGCACCCTCCTCCGCCTGTTCCAGGCCGAGACCGGCATGAGCTTCGGCACGTGGCGCACCCACGCCCGCATCCAGGCCTCCGTCGCCCTCCTGGCCGAGGGCGAGTCGGTCTCCCGCGCCGCGTATCGCGTCGGCTACAGCACCCCCAGCGCCTTCATCGCCGCCTTCCATCGCGTCGCCGGGCGCACTCCCGGCGCCTACTTCCACGCGACAGGGTCGGCGGAGGCGGAACGACCCGCCTGACGGACCCGACCTCCCCGGCATCCTCCCGCGGGCCGATCCCTCCTCCCGCTTGCCGCGCGGTCTTCATCGGAGGCATCATGCGGCCGGAACCGGAGCCCGCACCGGGCCCGGACGCTGACGAAGGAATGGCTCATGGCCGATCAACCGTACGGGGCGATCGCCGCGCAGTGCGCGAGCGAGGACGACGCGGTGGCGGATTTCGGCACGCCGCGTGCGAGTGACGGGGCGCTACGCCGCGTGGGCCTGGTAGGGCGGACGGGACTTGAACCCGTGACCGGCGGATTATGAGTCCGATGCTCTAACCAGCTGAGCTACCGCCCCGGTCGGGTGCCGCCCGTCACTCCGGGGCGGGCACGCTGTCGGCCGCGTCCGTCACCGGGTCGGCCACCGGCTCCCCACGATACAGGCTCTCGAAGGTCGAGATCGTGCGCTGGATGTCGTGCGAGGCCACGATGCGGAGGGAGGCGTTCTTCAGCAGGTCGAGCTCGTCCTGCGGGAGGGTGAGGACGCTCTCGAGCTTCGCCGCGAGGTCGCGTTCGTCGCCCGGGCGGAAGAGGTGGCCGTTCTCGCCTTCATGCACGAGGTGCGGGAGCGCCATGGCGTCGGCCGCGACGACGGGGAGGGCGGAGGCCATGGCCTCCATCGTGGCGATGGACTGCAGCTCGGCGACCGAGGGCATCGCGAAGACGGTGGCGCGCGTGTACGCGGCGCGGAGCTCCTCGTCGCTGACGTAGCCGAGGAAGGTGACGCGGTCGGCGATGCCGAGGTTCTCGGCCATGGCCTGGAGGTTCTTCAGCTGGTCGCCGCCGCCGACGATGTCGAGCTTGACGTCGAGGGAGGCGGGCAGCAGCGTGACGGCCTTCAGGAGCACGTCGATCTGCTTCTCACCGGTGACGCGGCCGACGAAGAGGATGCGGTTGTCGGTGCGCGGGGTGAAGTCGGGCGTGTAGTTGGCGGCGTCGATCCCGCACGAGATGGCGTGCACCCCGCGCAGCCCGGTCGCCTTCTCGAGGAAGTCGGCGGCCTTGCGGGTGGGCGTCGTGACGGCTTCGGCGCGGTCGAAGCTCTTGCGCGCGTCGCGCCACTCGACGGCGATGAGGGCCTTCTGGAGGAACTTCGGGATGACCGTGAACTCCATGATGTTCTCGGGCATCACGTGGTTGGTCGCGATGATCCGGATGCCGCGCTTCTGCGCCTCGTAGGCGAGCCCGCGGCCGACGACGATGTGGGACTGGAAGTGCACCACGTCGGGCTTGACCTCGTCGAGCACCCGGCGCGCGTTGGCCTTGCTCATCCACGGCAGGGCGAAGCGCAGCCAGTCGTGCGGGTACCAGCGCCAGCTGCGGAGCCGGTGCGCCGTCATCTTCTGGCCCTCGTGCTCCTCGATCCAGGTGCCGTGCTTGCGGCTGGCCGCCGGCGCGACGATGTGGACGTCGTGGCCGCGCTCGACGAGACCGCCGGCGAGGCGCTCCGCGAAGCGGGCCGCGCCGTTGACGTCGGGCGGGAAGGTGTCGCAGCCGATGAGGACGGTCAGCGGCTTGCGAGCCGGGGCGGGCGGGGTACTGTTCGTTCCGCTCGGATCTGGCACGGTGTGGTCCCTACTGTCGTGGGCCGGGTCGATCGTCCGGCAACGGTTTCGGCGGGCCGGGCGGTGGTCCGTCCCGGCCGATTCAACGGCCTAGTCTAGGCCGGATTCGGTGGTCGCCTCCGCAACGCGCGCGGCGAGCGGCGTCTCCGTCGCGGTCTGCGGGTGGTGCTTGGCGAGCTGGAAGACGCCGTACATGGCGACGGCGCCGGTGACGGCGAAGCCCAGCATGGCCCACCACGGGGCGCCCGCCGCCTCGTTCAGCACGACGATGCCGATGGTCACGGCGACGAGCGGGTCGATCACGGTGAGGCCCGCGATGACGAGGTCGGGCGGCCCGGACGAGTAGGCGTTCTGCACGAAGTAGGCGCCGAGCCCCGCGGCGGCCAGGAGGGCGACGATCGCCGCGACCAGGAGCCAGTCCCACTCGTTGTTGGAGACGCGGTCGATGACCACCTTCGCCAGCGTCGCCACGAAACCGTAGAGGACGCCCGCGCCGACGATGTACATGATCGCCTTGAACCGGTGCCGCAGGAACAGGAACAGCAGGCCGAAGACGATCAGCACCACCGCGAGGATGATCAGGATGACGATCAGAGACCGGCTGGTCACGGGCACGTCCCGCGCGAAGATCGCCGCGATCAGCACGAACGCGCCGACGCCGCCCACGCAGAGGCTCACGGCGACCACCGACCGGCGGTTCAGCCGCACCCCGCTGACGCGCGCGTTGAGGATGCTCGTGATGACGAGCCCGACCACGCCGAGCGGCTGCACCAGGATCAGCGGCGACAGCTTGAGGCTCACGAGCTGGAAGACGATCGCGAGGCCGAGCAGCAGGGTCCCGATCACCCAGGAGGGCCGCGCGAGCAGGAGCCCGAGCTGCCGGAGGTTCAGCCCGGAGGAGGCGTCGGTGGTCTGCGCCTCGACCTTGGCCACCCCGTGATGCTGGAGCTGCGCGCCGATGGAGAGGAAGCACGCGCCGACGAGCGCGATCGGGATGCCGAGGAGCTGGCTCGGCTGGTACGACAGCTCGAGCGCGTCCATCAGTTCCGTACCCACCCCACGACCCTAACCGACATGGAGCCGATAGTCTTGCCGAATGGCCGTCCTCCCCATCCGGATCACCGGAGACCCCGTCCTGCACTCCCCCGCCGCACCCGTCACGGTGTTCGACGAGGAGCTGCGCCGGCTGGTCGAGGACATGTTCGAGACGATGGACGAGGCGCCGGGCGTCGGACTCGCCGGCCCGCAGGTGGGCGTGCCGCTGCGCCTGTTCGTCTTCGGCTGGACGGACGACGACGACACCCTCCACCGCGGGGTCGCCATCAACCCGGTGCTCTGGCAGAGCCCGCTCTCGATCGACGAGCTGGACGAGGACGCCGAGTCCGAGGGCTGCCTCTCCTTCCCGGGCGAGCGCTTCCCCCTGCGCCGGGCCGAGCGGGTCGTCCTGCGGGCGATCGACCTCGACGGCGCGCCGTTCGAGATCGAGGCCGAGGGCTGGCTGGCGCGCATCTTCCAGCACGAGTACGACCACCTCGACGGCGTGCTGTACGTGGATCGCCTCGCGCACCCCTACGGCAAGGCCGCGGCCAAGGTGCAGCGCAAGAACAGCTGGGGCGTCCCGGGCCTGAGCTGGCTCCCGGGGCGCGACCACCTGGAGGACTGACCTCCGGAGCGCCCGTTCCGCTAGCGGCGCAGGTCGACGCCGTGAACGCCGTTGTGGTGGCGGAGCGCCGGGAACACGACCGACAGCGAGAACCCGACGCCGGGGACGGTCTTCGCGTTCAGGACTCCGCCGAAAAGCGCCGCGCGATCGCGCAGCTCGTTCAGCCCCGTGCCCTCGTAGTGCTCGGTGACGGCCCGGAGGTCCTCCTCGAACGTGTACGCGGTCGCCCGGTCGACGCCCTCCCTGTCGAGGCCCTGCCGGCGCGCGGCGGCGCGGATGCCGTCGTCGTCGACGCTGACCTGCAGGCCGTCCTGCGTCCACGCGAACGCGACGGTCACCCGGGTCCCCGGTCCGCCGTGCTTGAGCGCGTTCTCCGAGCTCGTCTGCAGGATGCGGAACA
Source organism: Actinomycetes bacterium (assembly GCA_023390155.1). Taxonomy (GTDB): domain Bacteria; phylum Actinomycetota; class Actinomycetes; order Actinomycetales; family Microbacteriaceae; genus Leifsonia. The sequence continues at coordinate 5,452 of JAEWDJ010000164.1, forward strand.
CCGCGAGCTCGGCGCCCTGGCGGAGGGCGAACGACTCCCCGCTCTCGGTGAACGACACCTCCATGCCCGCGTCGCGCATGATCCGGAAGAGGTCGCGCGCCGAGTGGAGGCGGGGCTGCGGCTGGGCGGCCTCCTCGCCCTCCCGCACCACGTTCTGGAGGCGGCGCAGGTCGGCGAGTGCGTCGCGCGCGGTCGTCTCCAGGGCGGGAGTCGAGCGGGCGGCGGCCGTGGGATCGGTCGTCGCGGCGTACCGGATGCCCTCGGCCTGTGCCACCAAGCGCGTGACCGTCTCGACCGCGACATCGCCGAGTTCGCCCGCGATGCGGAAGCGTCCGGCCTGCTCGGCGAGCTCGAGCTCGCGGTCGATGCGGTCCCATTCCGACTCCTCGCGCGACTCGCGCAGGGCGCGGTGACGGCGGCGTTCCAGGAGCCACAGCACCAGGAGCACCAGCGCCTCGACGAGCAGTGCGGCGCCGACGGCGAGAGCGAGCGGGGTCATGACGGTCCTTCCACGGCCGCCTGCGCGGCCCGGACGATCCTATCCCGGGCGCTTCCGCGGGGCTGTCGTCAGGCGCCGTCGCCGCGGTTGGCGCGCAGCACCTCCAGGCGCGCCCGGTACTCGACCTCGTCGATGTCGCCGTTCGCGTAGCGCTGGGCG
>JAEWDJ010000249.1 GCA_023390155.1 Actinomycetes bacterium
CCCCGGCCGGGGGCGCCCCCGGCACGCCGGGGACGAGGAGGCCGGGGCCCCCGTTCGGCTTGAGCATGGTGTTCGCGCCGACGATCGGGGCGAGACGGCCGGCGACCTCGCTCATGGGCGCGAGCAGCGGCAGGGAGCGGTTCGGCAGCTGGACGGTCTCGTACGCGATGGCCGTCACGCCGGCGTCGATGAGCGCCCGCGTCAGCGCCTCGTCGGCGGCGAGGTGCAGGTAGGTGAACAGGACGAGCCCGTCGCGGAAGTAGCCGTACTCCGAGGCGATCGGCTCCTTCACCTTGAGGATGAGGTCCCCGGCCGCCCAGGTCGCCGCCGCGTCCGGGAGGATCGTGGCGCCCGCGCCCGCATAGAGGTCGTCGGGGATGGAGGAGCCGACGCCGGCCCCGGTCTCGACGTAGACCTCGTGCCCGGCGCCGACCAGGTCGTGCACGCCGGCCGGCGTGATCGCCACCCGGAACTCGTTGTTCTTGATCTCGCGGGGGATCGCGACCTTCATGGGGTTCCTCTCACATCGACGTGGTGGTTCGCTCTCACCATAGCCGTCTCGACGGAGGATTTCGATAGGAATTCGCACATCGGGGTGCTGATTCCGTCATCCGGCGCGCCCGTCGAGGCGGAAAACATCCGTCCCCTCGGCCGAGCGTGTCGGGCGGGGCTGCCTGCTTCGGTTTCCCGGGCGAATCGACCGGTTCGGAACGGATTTCGTAAAGATTGTGTTTCCGATTGGAGGATTTGGCCCTCTTCTGCTGCGCAGCGCTGCGTCGTGTGCCAGTATCGACCCACCGCGACGGCACGCCGGAGTGTCTCGGTCAGGCGTCGCCCAGTGGTCCGTGTTCGAGCCCCGAAGGAGCACCGCAGTGAATCCCAGGCCCCTCCCGCAAGACCCGATGATCCGCCAGCTCGTGCAGTCCGCCCGCGCGTCCCAGCTCTCGCGCCGCGGTCTGCTCGCCGGCCTCAGCGCCGGGGCTGCGACCCTCGCGCTCGCGGCCTGCTCCACCGGCGGAGCGTCCGGCAAGCCGACCCCCGCGAAAGACCAGTCGGCGACGGACAAGTCCATGACCTGGGCCAACTGGCAGGCGTACCTCGACCAGGACGACAACGGCGGCTATCCCACGCTCGACGCCTTCGAGAAGCAGAGCGGCATCAAGGTCAAGTACGACGTCGCGGTCGACGACAACAACACCTACTACGCCAAGGTGAAGGACCAGCTCGCGCTCGGCAAGGACATCGGCGCCGACACCGTGTGCCTCACCGACTGGATGATCGCGCGCTGGATCCGCCTCGGGTACGTGCAGGCGTTCGACGAGAGCGCCATCCCGAATAAGAAGAACCTCGTCAGCAACCTGCAGGACATCGACTTCGACCCGGGACGCAAGAAGTCCCTCCCGTGGCAGAGCGGCTTCGCCGGCATCTGCTGGAACAAGGAGAAGCTGCCGCAGGGTCTCAAGTCCGTCGACGACCTGTGGAAGCCGGAGCTGAAGGGCAAGGTCGGCGTGCTCAGCGAGATGCGCGACACGATGGGCCTCATCCTGCTGCAGCAGGGCGTCGACATCTCCTCCGACTTCTCCGACGCCGAGTTCGACAAGGCCATCGACAAGCTGACCAAGGAGGTCAACGACGGCCAGATCCGCAACATCAAGGGCAACTCGTACCTGAACGACCTCAAGAGCGGTGACACGCTGGCGGCCATCTGCTGGTCGGGCGACATCACCCAGCTGAACGCGGAGGCGGGCGACAACTGGGAGTTCGTCCTCCCGGAGGCCGGCGGCACGCTGTGGAGCGACAACTTCGTGATCCCGATCGGCTCGACCCGCAAGGCCAACGCCGAGAAGCTGATCGACTACTACTACCAGCCCGAGGTCGCCGCCGAGGTGGCCGCCTGGGTCAACTACATCACCCCGGTGGAGGGCGCCAAGGAGGCGGCCACCGCCATCGACCCGGCCCTGGCCGACAACCAGCTGATCTTCCCGGACGCCGACACGCTGTCGCAGGCCCACATCTTCCGCTCGCTGAGCACGGCGGAGGAGCAGAAGTATCAGGCCGCGTTCCAGAAAGTGATCCTGGGGGCCTGATGCCCAAAGGAGTCTTCGCCGAGTCGGGCGCCGATCTGCGGCTCGCCGGCATCACCAAGCGGTTCCCGGGGTTCACCGCCATCGAGCACCTCGACCTGACCATCCCGGCCGGCTCGTTCTTCGCCCTCCTGGGGCCGAGCGGCTGCGGCAAGACGACGACGCTCCGGCTCGTCGCCGGGCTGGAGGAGCCGACCGAGGGGCGCATCCTGATCGGCGGCAAGGACGTGACGACGACCAAGCCGTTCCAGCGGCCCGTCAACACGGTCTTCCAGAGCTACGCGCTCTTCCCGCACATGACGATCCTCGAGAACGTCGCGTTCGGGCTGCGCCGCCGCAAGATCGGCGACCCGGTCGCGAAGGCCCACGAGGCGCTGCGCCTGGTGGAGCTGGATCACCTCGCCGCCCGGCGGCCCGCCCAGCTCTCCGGCGGCCAGCAGCAGCGGGTCGCCCTCGCGCGCGCGGTCGTGAACCGGCCGGCCCTGCTCCTGCTGGACGAGCCGCTCGGCGCCCTCGACCTCAAGCTGCGCCGCCAGATGCAGCTCGAGCTCAAATCCATCCAGACCGAGGTCGGCCTCACCTTCGTGCACGTGACGCACGACCAGGAGGAGGCCATGACGATGGCGGACACCGTCGCCGTCATGAACAAGGGCCGCATCGAGCAGATGGGCGCCCCCGAGGTGCTCTACGAGCTGCCCGCCACGGTGTTCGTGGCCAACTTCCTCGGTCAGTCGAACCTCTTCGTCGGACCGGTCCAGGAGGTCGGCGCCGACGTGGTCGGTGTCGAGGTCGGCGGTCGCCGCGTCAGCATCCCGCGCGCGCGGGCGCAGCGTGACAGCGGCCGCGTGACGGTCGGCGTGCGGCCGGAGAAGCTGACGCTGCATCCGTCGCCCGACGCCATCCCGTCCGGCGCGAACAGCCTCGGCCCCGGCCGGGTGACCGACGTGTCGTTCAGCGGGGTCAGCACGCAGTATCTCGTGGACATCCCGGGAGTCGGCACGATCGTCGTGTTCGCGCAGAACATGCACAGTGGACCGGTGGCCTCGCTGGGTGCCACCGTGTGGGTCGCGTGGGATCCGTCCCACACCTTCGTCCTGGCGGACGAGCCGCCGGCGGACGGGCGCTTCCCCGACGACGCCGACACGCAGGCGATCGCCGCGCAGGCCCGGGACCGGGTGCTGACGGAGCTGGAGGAGGCGTAGATGGCCATCGCCGCCTTCACCGGGGCGCCGCCGACGCAGGACAACGAACCCGCGGTCCGCCGCAAGAGCGGCATCGCGCTCGTCCTCCTCTTGCCGGGCGTGCTGTACCTCGTCCTGTTCTTCCTGACGCCGCTGATCTCCCTGATCATCACGTCGTTCCAGGCGCCCGTGCCGGACGGTGACATCGGCCAGTACCAGGCCGCTTTCCAGTGGACCAACTACACCGACGCGATCTCGGAGTACTGGCCGCAGATCATCCGCTCTTTCGCCTACGCGCTCATCGCGACGGCGGCCGCCCTGGTGATCAGCTATCCGCTCGCCTACTTCATCGGCGTGAAGATGCGCGGCCGGCCGGTCCTGCAGAACCTGCTCATGACGCTGGTGATCGCGCCGTTCTTCATCAGCTTTCTGCTGCGGACGCTGGCCTGGAAGGCGATCCTGAGCGACGACGCGTGGATCGCGAGCTCCCTCAAAGCGCTCTCGATCCTCCCGCCCGACGCGCACATCACCGGAACGCCGTTCTCGGTCATCTTCGGCCTGACGTACAACTTCATCCCGTTCATGACGCTCCCGCTGTACGCGACGCTCGAGCGGCTCGACGTGCGGCTGCTGGAGGCGGGTCAGGACCTCTACGCGAACGCGTGGACGACGTTCCGCAAGGTGACGGTGCCGCTGTCCATGCCGGGCATCGTGTCGGGGACGCTGCTCACCTTCATCCCCGCGGCGGGCGACTACATCAACGCCTCCCAGGACTTCCTCGGCGCCGCCGACACCTCGATGATGGGCAATGTCATCGAGAGCAACTTCCTGGTGCTGCAGAACTACCCGGCCGCGGCCGCGATGTCGGTCATCCTGATGGCCGTGATCCTGGTGATCGTCGGCGTCTACGTGCGGCGGAGCGGAACGGAGGACCTGCTGTGACGACCACCCTCGCCACCCCGAGCGGGACGACCTCCGCCCGGCCGCGTCGCTTCAAGGGATTCGGCCTCGGCGTCTACGCCTTCCTGGCGCTCGCCTTCCTGCTCATCCCGATCGTGTACACGTTCGTGTTCTCGTTCAACGACGCGATCAAGAACAACATCGCCTGGCGCGGGTTCACAC
>JAEWDJ010000278.1 GCA_023390155.1 Actinomycetes bacterium
GGCTCGTGGAGCCGGCCCGTCCGCCGTGTCCGGGGCGCGCTGCGGTCCTGCGCGGTGCGCCGCCGCTGCGCCGCCGCTGCGATTACGCCAGGGCGCGGATGGTCCAGGAGGCGGTCGACGACTCGCCCGGCTGCAGCACGATCAGGTCGGTGCCCGAGTTGTAGGCGTCCGGCGGGCAGGTCATCGGCTCCACCGCGAGCCCGAGCCGGTTCAGCTCCGGCACCGGCTGGTCGGCCGTGTGCACCTGCACCCACGGGCACGCCTCGTCCCACACCATCTCGACCCCGGTGCCGTCCGGCGCACGCAGCGCGACCGACGCGATCCCCTGCTCGTCGCGCGCCAGCCCGGTGAAGGCGTGGTCGATGAAGGTGTCGCCGATACGCCGCGGCGTGCGGAAGTCGAACACGCCGTCGCCCTCGGTCGCGACATCCGCCAGTCCCTGCGGGATGAGGCGCACATCGTCCACCGTCAGCACCGCGTCGGCCGGGAGGCTGAGCGTCCAGTCGTCCACGTGCCCCTCGCCCGCCACCAGGTAGGGGTGCGGACCGGTGCCCCACGGCGCCGCCGTCGGCCCGGTGTTCGTCGCCGTCACCGCGGTGTGCAGGCCGCCCTCGTCGAGGCTGAAGGTCACCGACACCTCGACGCGGTGCGGGTAGCCCGCCTGCGCCTCGATCGTCGCGGCGAAGGTGGCACTGCTGCCGGAACGGTCCACGGCGGCGAAGTCCAGCCACGCCGCCAGCCCGTGCAGCGCGTGCCCGCGGTTCGGCTCGGTGAGCGGGAGCTGCTGCTCCGTGCCCTCGAACGTGTACGTCCCGTCCACCACCCGGTTCGGCCACGGCGCCAGGGTCGCCCCGCGGAACGCCGGTCGCACCTCGTCGGCCTCGAACGGGACGACCAGCGGGCGCCCCTTGTGCTCGAGCGTGCGCAGCGTCGCACCGACGGACGCGATCGTCGCGTGATAGTCGCCGGCGCTCAGGCCGAAGTGGGTGCCGGAGATCGGAGTGCTCATCCGTCCATTGTGGCCGCGGTGGGGGAGCGGGCACAAAATGCGGTCCGCGGTCCGCCCCCGCTAGCCTTGCCCTCATGGACCTCGGCCTCCACCTCCGCCTCACCGCCGACGAAGCCGCCCGCGTGCTCGCCGCGGCCGGCGACGATCCCCGGCTCGCCGCCCAGCTCTCCGCCCTCGAGGAGGACGACGCGGTCGTCGCGCGGGCTTGCGAGACCGACAAGGCCTGGGATCCGATCGCCTGCGCCCTCGCCCCGGAGGGCCCGGCCGCGGACTGGCCGGAGCGGGGCGTCATCGGCGGCGGGCGGTCGCTGCAATACGACTCCGACGCCTCCTGGGTGACGCACTCGTCGCCGGCGGAGGTGCGGGACGTCGCCGCCTTCCTCGCCGCGCTGAGCGACGACGCGTTCCGGGCGGCCTACGCGGAGATGCCGGAGGAGCTGCGCAACCCGGAGTTCGGGCCCGACGAGGAGAACTATGCGCTCAGCTGGCTCCGCGAGCTGCGCGCGTTCTATGCGGCCGCGGCGGAGGCCGGCGAGCACGTGATCTTCTCGGTCGGCTTCTGACCCGTCGGGCCGGAACCGCAACCTGCCGGAAACGTCCCGAAATCCGGGGGTAACGCCGCGCGGTTACCGTCTCCCCATGGGAGACCTCTTCGGCGGGTACGGCACGCAGACGGCGCGGCGGCGGCGAGGACGCGCGGTGCCGTTCGACGAGATGTTCGGGGACGCCCGCCAGGCGCAGAGCGCGCGCACGCGGCCGGCGTACCGCGAGCTGTTCGCGGCGCTCGCGGCGCTGACGCAGGAGGAGCTGCGCGGACGCACGGACGCGCTGGCGAGCTCCTATCTCGCGCAGGGGGTGACGTTCGACTTCGCGGGGGAGGAGCGGCCGTTCCCGCTGGACGCGGTGCCGCGGGTGATCGAGCAGCCGGAGTGGGCGCAGATCGAGGCGGGGGTCGCGCAGCGGGTCCGGGCGCTCGAGGCGTTCCTGAGCGACGTGTACGGGGCGCAGAACGCCGTGCGGGACGGCGTCGTCCCGGCCGGGCTGATCACGTCGTCCGCCCACTTCCACCGGGCGGCGGCGGGGATCGAGAGCGCGAACGGGGTGCGCATCCAGGTCTCCGGCATCGACCTCATCCGGGACGAGCTCGGCGACTGGCGGGTGCTGGAGGACAACGTCCGCGTGCCGAGCGGGGTCAGCTACGTGATCTCCAACCGCCGGGTGATGGCCCAGACGCTGCCCGAGCTGTTCACCTCCATGCGAGTGCGGCCGGTCGGCGACTACCCCTACCGCCTGCTGCAGGCCCTCAAGGCGAGCGCGCCGGGCGGGATGGAGCATCCGAACGTCGTGGTGCTGACGCCCGGCGTCTACAACTCCGCGTACTTCGAGCACACCCTGCTGGCGCGGCTGATGGGGGTCGAGCTGGTGGAGGGCCGCGACCTGTTCTGCTCTGCCGGGAAGGTGTGGATGCGCACCACGAGCGGCCCGCAACGCGTCGACGTCATCTACCGGCGCATCGACGACGACTTCATCGACCCGCTGCAGTTCCGGGTCGACTCGGTGCTCGGCACGCCGGGGCTGATGCTCGCCGCACGCCTCGGCAACGTGACCATCGCGAACGCGGTCGGCAACGGCGTCGCCGACGACAAGCTCGTCTACACCTACGTGCCCGACCTCATCCGCTACTACCTGGCCGAGGAGCCGATCCTCCCGAATGTCGACACCTGGCGGCTGGAGGAGCCGGAGGCGCTCGCCGAGGTGCTCGACCGGCTCGACGAGCTCGTGGTCAAACCGGTGGACGGGTCCGGCGGCAAGGGCCTCGTGATCGGACCGGACGCCAACCGCCGCGAGCTGGCCGAGCTGCGCGCCCGCCTCGTCGCCGACCCGCGCGGCTGGATCGCGCAGCCCGTCGTGCAGCTCTCGACCATCCCGACGCTCGTGGAGGACGGGATGCGGCCGCGCCACGTCGACCTGCGGCCGTTCGCGGTCAACGACGGGCGTGACGTCTGGGTGCTCCCGGGCGGCCTGACCCGCGTGGCGCTCGCCGAGGGCCAGCTGGTCGTCAACAGCAGCCAGGGCGGAGGCTCGAAGGACACCTGGGT
>JAEWDJ010000329.1 GCA_023390155.1 Actinomycetes bacterium
CTCTGTGAGGCAACTTCTCTACCTTACCACTCTCAGTCAGTTTGTCAAGTCGGCCGTTTCGCGCTCTTTCGTTCATCCATCGTGGGATACATCCGATTTGCACGAACCGAACCGGTTAGACCTGCTCAGTGAGTGGGGTGTTAATCCTAAGCGCAACAAAGGAACTCTTTCAAGTTCAGATTTGCCGCTAGGCTAAGGATTCGGTCCCGCTTGAGGCCGGGGAGCTCTTCCGCTCTCCCGCACCTTTGGGGTGACAAGTAAGTACTTTACGCAGGTCCCCGGGAGCGTGCAAATCTCGCCCGCATCCCGGGCGTGTCGCTCTTGACTTCCGCGGAATTCCGCGGATCTTCCTCCTACGTGTCCGGACGAGGGCCGCGTCTCGAGGCGTGTACGGCGCATCCGCATTCCCGGGAAATGCGAGAAGCGCCGGCGGGAATCCACGAAGGATTCCGGCCGGCGCTTCTGACAAGGGCGATGTGCTCCGGGTCACAGTCCCGAGTACGTGTGCAGTCCCTTGAAGAACACGTTGACGACGCCGAAGTTGAACAGCACCGCCGCGAAGCCGATGATCGCGAGCCATGCCGATCGGGAACCGCGCCACCCGCGCGTCGCCCTGGCGTGAATGTATCCCGCGTAGATCACCCAGATGATGAAGGTCCAGACTTCCTTGGTGTCCCAGCCCCAGTAACGGCCCCACGCCTTCTCGGCCCAGATCGCCCCGGCGATCAGCGTGAACGTCCACGCGATGAAGCCGACGATGTTGATCCGGTAGGCGAGGTTCTCGAGCGCGACCGAATTCGGCAGGGTCCCCAGGAACCGGAACTGCTGCGGTCGCGACTCGGCGACCTGACGCTCGCGCCGATACTGCAGGAGCTGCAGACCGGAGAGCGCGAAGCCCAGTGCGAAGAACGCTGTTCCGAGGACGGCGACGATGATGTGGATGACCAGCCAGTACGACTGCAGTGCCGGCTGCAGTGGAACCACGGGGACGTAGTACCGCAGCAGCGAGATCCCCTGGAGCACCAGGACCAGTCCGACGATGAAGGTACCGAGGTACTTGAGATCCCACTTGAGGTTGGCGACGAGGAAGACCCCGATGATGACAAGCGTGCCCGTCATCGAGAACTCCCACATGTTCGCCCACGGGACACGGGCGGCTGCGATACCCCGGAGCACGGTCGCCACCAGGTGGAAGGCGAACCCGATGATCGTCAGGGTGAAGGCCCACCTGATGGCGACGGTCGAGTCCGATCCGCGCATCGCGTCGTCCTCGATGCGCTCGGACAGGCGGCTGAGCCGCGACGTCGGAGGTGCTGGTGTCGCGTCTCCCCCGGCCGCTCCGATCGTCGTCCGCGCCCCCACCGGAGCCGCGACCTCCGAGCGGCGCTGAACCGCACTCGGCACAGACGCCGCCTCGACCGCGGTCACCCGCGCGCCCCGGCGGGCCAGATCGAGTGCGAATGCGATGAACGCCGCCGCGTAGAGCCCCATGGCCGCGTAGATGAACACGGTGGAGAGCTGGGACAAGGTCTCGGTCACGATTGCAAGCCTAATTCTTCGGTGGTCGGGTGAGGGAGGCCGCGTGCTCATCCGCGATGGCGGTGACGGCGGCGATCAGGTTGGGGTCCTCGCCCCGGGCGAGGCCAGCGTACTCCAGGGTGAGAGAGCCGTCTTCGTTCTCGACGGCTTTCACCCAGATGCGGCGGCGGGGGACGAACAGCGCCGTGAGCAGCCCGGCGAAGATCAGCACGGCGAAGGCGAGCACCCACCCCTGTGCAGGGTCGTGGTGCACGTCGAGTGAGACGTAGCGCTTCACGTCGCCCATCGAGATCGTGCCGAGGCCGTTCGGGAGCTCGACGGTCTCGCCCGGCTTGAGCTGCAGCGCCTTGGTCTTCGTCGGCGGCCCGGCGACCTGCTCGAGCTTGTCGGTGTTGAGGCTGTAGACCGACTGCGGGACACCGCTGTCGACGCCGAGGTCGCCCACATAGACGTTCAGGCTCAGGACGGGGTCGTTCAAGCCGGGGAACGTGGAGGTCAGGGCGCCGTCCGCGGTCTGGCTCTTCCCCACCGTCGGGTAGAAGAAGCCGATCATCCCGACCTGCTCCTTCAGCCCGTCGGGGACCTTGATCCAGCCGAGCGAGGTGAGTCGGGCATCCTGGGCGAGGAAGGGCACGGAGTCGGCGAACACGACTTTGCCCTCCGGATCCCGCACAGTGATCGTGGGCGCGTAGCCGTTGCCCAGGAGGTAGACGTTGGTCCCCCCGATCGCGAGCGGCTCGTTGACCTTGATGGTCGCGTTCGCGGACGAGTCCCCGGGACCGGTCGTCGTCACGTGGGCCGTGTAGTCGAGCGGTGCGCCGACGGCATCGAGATTCTTGGTCTCGTACGAGACGTCGAGCTTGTTCACCTTGATCGAGAACGGCGCGAGAGCCGCATCGTTGAAGAAGCGACCCGGGTTGAACGAGTTGTACGAGGGGAGGCTGTTGACGAAGCTCTGTCCCTCGACGACGACTTTCTGGCCGGTGTACCCGAACCCGCCGCCGAAGCCGATCGCCACGAGCACCCCGAGCAGTGCGATGTGGAAGACGAGGTTTCCGGTCTCCCGCATGTAGCCGCGCTCGGCCGAGACCGAGATCGATCGGGCGTTCTCGTAGATCGTCGTCCGGTACCGGGCCTTGCGGAGGATCTCCTGCGCTTCGGCGATCGGCTCGGGTGCGGTCTGGCGGAGGTCGGCGGGAAGGATGCGGGCTTGGAAGCCGGCCATCCGGGTGAGGCGCACCGGGGTCTTCGGCGGCTTGGCTCGCATCGCCTCGAAGTGGTGCTTCGTGCGCGGGATGATGCAGCCGATCAGCGAGGCGAAGAGCAGAAGATAGATCGCCGAGAACCACGCCGAGGTGTAGACGTCGAAGAACTGGAGCTTGTCCAGCACCGGAGCCAGCTGCGGGTTGTCGGTGAAGTACTGGGTGACGCCGTTGGGGTCGGAGCTGCGCTGCGGGACGAGCGACCCTGGGACCGCCGCGATCGCCAGCAGCAGGAGCAGGAACAGCGCGGTGCGCATGCTGGTGAGCTGGCGCCAGAACCAGCGCAGCCAGCCGAGCGGGCCCAGCTTCGGCTGGACGACGTCGGGGTCGACGTGCGGGGGCGCGGAGTCGATGTGGTCAGAGGGCCGGCTCAAAACCTTGGATCACCGCCAAGAACTGGGACATGATCGCGCTCCACAGGCCGGAGGCCATGAGGATGCCGATGATCACCAGCAGCACGCCGCCGATGATGTTGATGGTGCGGATGTGCCGCTTGATGAAGGCCACGGATCCCGCCACCCAGTCGAAGCCGAGGGCGACGAGCAGGAACGGGATGCCGAGGCCGATGCAGTAGAAGAGCCCGAGCAGTGCGCCCCGCCACGGGGATCCCGAGCCGACGCTGAGTGCGCTGATCGCCGCGAGGGTCGGGCCGATGCAGGGCGTCCAGCCCAGTCCGAACACGATCCCGAGCAGCGGAGCGCCGATGAGCCCAGTCGCCGGACGCCACGTGGGCTTGATCGTCCGCTGGAGGAAGGAGAACTGGCCGATGAAGACGAGGCCCATCAGGATGACGAGCACGCCGAGGATCCGGATGACCGTCTCCTGCCAGCGCACCAGCCAGAGACCGAGCGCTCCGAAGGCGGCTCCGTAGGCGATGAACACCACCGCGAAACCGAGGATGAAGAGGGCGACTCCAGTGATAACACGCGACCGGTCGCGCTTCGCCCCCGGGTCGCTCATCCCGCCGACATACGCGAGGTATCCGGGCACGAGCGGGAGCACGCACGGCGACGCGAACGAGACAAGCCCGGCGAGCAGCGCGATCGGCAGCGCGAGCACGAGCTGGCCGCTGAAGACGATCTGTCCGACGCCGCCCACGTCAGTTCTCGGCCACGGCGTCGGAGATGAGGGAGTCCAGGATGCTGCGGTCGGGGATGGCGCCGAGGATCCGAGCCGACACCCTTCCCTTCTTGTCGATGACCAGGGTGGTCGGCGTCGCTTTCGGCGGGACCGTCTTGCTGAAGGCGAGCAGAACCGATCCCGTGTCGCGATCGAGGACGGACGGATAGGTCACGCCCTTGTCCTCGTCGAAGCTCTCGGCCGTGCTGGCGGAGTCGTAGAGGTTGACGCCGAGGAAGTCGACGCCCTCCGCCTTGTACTTCTGATAGAGCGCCTCGAGGTCGGGTGCCTCGACCCGGCACGGCGGGCACCCGGCGTACCAGAAGTTCACGACCAGGACGTCTCCGGCGTAGTCCTTCGACGACACCGGGCTGCCGTCCGTGAGCTTCCCCTCGAAGCTGACGGACTCGCCGCGGTTGTCGGCCGCAAACTCGCTGACCGTACCGTCGCCCGCGATGTAGTTCTGCCCGCTTCCGGAGCGGTACTGGTTGGCCAGGCTGTCATTGGCCGTGCAGCCGCTGAGGAGCAGTGCTGCCGCCGCGGCCGCTGCCGGGAGCGCCAGCGACAGGCGTCGGGATCGGGACTTCGGGATGCGCATCAGACTGCTCCCACATCTGTCGCCGAGGCCTGAAGGTCGGCGGCGGGCTCGACGTACCCGACCTCGACCAGACGGAGAACCGGCTCGCCGGCGACCGCGGCGGGCGTCGGCCGAGCTGCATGCGACCGCTCGCCCTGCAGGTCTGCGTCCGGCGCCTCCGCATCCGGCGCCTCGGCGTCCCGCGCCTCCGCGCTCGGCGTCTCCGCCGGCTCCGAGGTGCGCTCGAACGAGGTGATGCTCGAGAGGGAGCAACGGCGGTTGCGCGGGTCGTGGAAGAAGCGCTCCCCGGCGACGGACAGATGGGCGATCCAGATCGGGAGCTGGTGGCTCACCAGCACGACATCGCCCTCGTCGACGGAGTCGAACGCGTCGTCGATGGCAGCGCGCATCCGCTTCTCGATGCTCTTGTACGCCTCGCCCCAGCTCGGCCGGAGCGGGTTCACGACGAACGGCCAGTTCTGCGGCTTCTTGAGCGCGCGCTTCATGACCGTTCCCTCGAAGTGGTTCGTCGGTTCGATGATGCGCTCGTCGATGATCTGATCCAGGCCCGTGGCTGCCAGGATCGGTGCCGCGGACTCCTGGGTGCGCTGCAGGGGGGACACCCGCACGGCCGCCACAGGGCGGTTGCGTGAGACGATCTCGTCCGCGGCGGCGCTCGCCATCCGGTGCCCGAGCTTGGAGAGGCCGAAGCCCGGCAGCCTGCCGTACAGGATGCCGTCGGGATTGAACACCTCGCCGTGACGGACGAGATGAACCTGGCTTGCTACCACGGCTCCAGTCTACGGAGGCGTTTCCCTTGAATTCACTGAGCGCGGGCACGGGCATCCCCTGCCGAGCTCCTCCGCGCGGTAGATGCGGACGGTAGGCTTGCTGATCGTGACCGCACGCGTTTTGATCAAGGACCTCGCCGCTCAGCCTGACGGCCCCGTCAGCGTCGCCGGATGGGTCGAAACCGTCCGCGACCAGAAGAAGGTGCAGTTCGTCGTCCTCCGCGACGAGTCCGGTGCTGTTCAGCTGGTCAATCCACGCACGGTCGCGGAGGACGGCACCGTCGTCGCCGACGAGCCCGCCACCACCATCTCCGGTCTTTCTCAGGGAAGCTTCGTCCGCGCCACCGGCGAGCTGAAGCACGACGAGCGCGTCAAGCTCGGCGGCATCGAGATCAAGCTGACCGCTCTCACCGTCGAGACCGCCGCCATCCCGGAGACGCCCATCGCAGCGGACAGCGGCATCGACAAGCGCATGGACTGGCGCTTCCTCGACCTGCGCGAGCCGAAGAACAACCTCATCTTCCGGATCCAGACGACGTTCGAGCACGCGCTCCGTCAGTACTGGGTCGAGAACGGCTTCGTCGAGATCCATACCCCGAAGCTGATGGCCTCCGCGTCGGAGTCCCGCGCCGAGCTCTTCGAGCTGCCCTACTTCGAGACCACCGCCTACCTCGCTCAGAGCCCGCAGATCTTCAAGCAGATGGCTCAGGCCGCCGGCTTCGGCCGCGTCTTCGAGATCGGCCCGGCGTTCCGCGCGGACCCCAGCTTCACCAGCCGTCACGCGACGGAGTTCACCAGCATCGACACCGAGCTGAGCTGGATCGACAGCCACGAGGACGTCATGAAGGTCCACGAGGACCTGATCGTCGCCGGCTTCACCGCGGTGAAGGAGAAGCACGGCGAGGAGATCAAGGCGCTGTTCGACGTCGAGGTGACCGTGCCGTCGACGCCGTTCCCGCGCATCCCGCTGGCCGAGGCGAAGCGGATCGTGGCCGAGCGCGGCTACGAGGTACCCCGCCACGACGACGACATGGACCCGGAGGGCGAGCGCCAGATCAGCGCCTACGTCCTGGAGGAGTACGGACACGAGTTCGTGTTCCTCACGGACTACGCCGCGAGCATCCGGCCGTACTACCACATGCGTCACGAGGACGACCAGACGATCACGAAGAGCTACGACCTGATCTTCAACGGCGTCGAGATCTCGACGGGCGCACAGCGCGAGCACCGCGTCGACATCATCGAGAAGCAGGCCCGAGAGAAGGGCCTGTCGGTCGAAGAACTCGAGGAGGTCCTCGCGTTCTTCCGCTACGGCGTCCCCCCGCACGGCGGCTTCGGCATGGGCCTGGCCCGCGTGCTGATGCTCATGCTGCACCTCTCGAACCTGCGCGAGACGACCTACCTGTTCCGCGGACCGACCCGCCTGACCCCGTAGCGCCGGACCCGTTCGAGGGGATCGCGGCCCAGCGATCCCCTGCGACCAGGATGTGGCCGAGGAATCGCAGGCCGATCGTGGCCGCGGCCTGGTCGAGCCGCCGCGTGAGGACCAGGTCGGCGACCGACGCGTCGATGACGCCCGACGGGTGGTTGTGCGCGACCGCGAACGACCGTCCTCCGCGCGTGAGGACCGACTGGAGGACGTCGGCCGGCTGAATGCTCGCGTCGTCGACGCCTCCGTCGCGCAGCAGGACGAGCTCGAGAGGCCTCGCCGCACGATCCGCCACCACGACCACGAACCTCTCGCTGTCGCGGTGCAGCAGCTCGGGCCGGACGATGTCCGCGACGGCCCTGTCGTCGACCAGCCGAGTCCACGCTGACGACGCACCCGCCCGCCGCCAGATCTCGATGATCGCGACGAGCCGTCCCGCTGTCGCGGGGCCGACCCCCTCCAGGGTCTCGAGACGCGCGAAGTCCATCGTCGCGAGACCCGGGAAGCCACCCGTCCGACGAAGGATCGAACGGGCGAGGGCTCGCACGCTCTTGCCTGTCTGACCGGAACCGAGGACGAGGGCGAGCACCTCGTCGTCGGTGAGGGCGCCGACGCCGAGGCGGCGCATCCTCTCTCGAGGGCGGTCGTGCACCGGGACGTTCGCAAGGGAGTCCTCCTCGTCTGCTAGTTCGTGGCTCATGGCTCCACGGTAGAAATTCGCGCATCTCGCGGAGCCTTCGACAGCGAAACTGTGGAAAAGCCATCCCAGACCCGGGGCTGTGGAGAACGTGACGCATTCCTCTCCACAGCTCCTTCGATCGACGATTTGTCCACGGATTCGCGACAGCCTGAGATCGAACCTAGCCACGGCGCAACAATGGACTCACCCAGCAACGTGAGGAGCAGCACATGGCCAGCCACGACGATGTCGTCATCCTGTCCGCCGCGCGGACGCCGTTCGGAAAGATCAAGGGAGCGCTTGCGAGCCGGAGCGCCGTGCAGCTCGGCACGGTGGCGCTCGCTCGCGCTCTCGAGCATTCTGGTCTCAGCGCCGACGCGGTGGATGCGGTGATCTTCGGACAGGTCCTTCAGGCGGGAGCCGGCCAGAATCCCGCCCGGCAGACAGCCATCGCAGCCGGCATCGGTTGGAATGTCCCGGCGACGACAATCAACAAGGTGTGCCTGTCGGGGTTGGTCGCGGTGACCGATGCGGCTCGCCTGATCCGAACGGGCGAGGCGACCGTCGTGGTCGCCGGCGGCCAGGAGTCGATGACCAATGCGCCGCACATCTTGCCCGGTTCCCGCACCGGATGGACGTATGGTTCCATCCAGGCGCTGGACTCGGCAGCGCACGACGGGCTGACCGACGCATTCGACGGCATCTCGATGGGGGCGTCGACGGAGCGCTACACGGAGCAGCTCGGGTTGACCCGCGAGGCACAGGACGACTTCTCTGCAGCGTCTCATCAGCGCGCAGGCGCGGCAGCAGCCTCCGGGATCTTCAGGGACGAGATCGCGCCGGTGAGCATACCCCAGCGAAAGGGCGACCCAGTGGTCGTGAGCGCTGACGAAGGGGTTCGACCGGACTCGACGACCGAGGCTCTGTCCCGGCTCAAGCCCAGCTTCGCAGAGGGTGGCACGCTCACGGCCGGCAACTCTTCGCCCCTCAGCGACGGTGCCGCCGCCCTTGTGCTGACGAGCCGTGAGAACGCCGAGCGACTCGGCCTGGATTGGCTGGCCTTCGTGGGAGCGCCTGGTCAGGTGGCAGGGCCGGACAACTCGCTGCACTCGCAGCCCTCGCACGCCATCCAGGCGGCGCTCGACCGGGCGGGCTGGAGCGTCGACGACCTGGATCTGATCGAGATCAACGAGGCGTTCGCCGCGGTCGCCCTGCAGTCGATGAAGGACCTCGGGATCGACTCCGAGCGGGTCAACATCCACGGCGGCGCGATCGCGCTCGGGCACCCGATCGGTGCGTCCGGTGCACGGCTGGCGGGGCACGCGGCGCACGAGCTGGCGCGGCGCGGCGGCGGTCGGGCGG
>JAEWDJ010000393.1 GCA_023390155.1 Actinomycetes bacterium
ACCGTGCGCAGCGGGGTGCGGATCGGCGTGCTCGACCAGGCCGACACCCTGGACGACGACGAGACCGTCGGCCACGCCGTCGTCGGCGACGTGCCCGAGCACGAGTGGGCAGGCGATGCGCGCGTGCGCGATGTCATCGCGGGCCTTCTCGGCGACCTGGACTGGGAGGCGCGCCTCGGCACCCTCTCCGGCGGCCAGCGGCGGCGGGTGGCACTCGCCCGACTGCTCTCGGGCGACCACGACATCCTGGCGCTCGACGAGCCCACCAACCACCTCGACGTCGAGGCGATCACCTGGCTGGCCGAGCACCTGAAGCGGCGCTGGTCGGCGAACGCGGGCGGTCTGCTGGTCGTGACGCACGACCGCTGGTTCCTCGACGAGGTGTGCACCCTCACGTGGGAGGTGCACGACCGCGTGGTCGAGCCCTTCGAGGGCGGCTACGCGGCGTACATCCTGCAGCGCGTCGAGCGCGACCGGCAGGCCGCCGCGATCGAGCAGCGCCGGCAGAACCTCGCCCGCAAGGAGCTGGCCTGGCTGCGCCGCGGCGCCCCCGCCCGCACCTCGAAGCCGAAGTTCCGGATCGACGCCGCGAACGTGCTCATCGCCGACGTGCCCGAGATCCGCGACCGCGTCGCGCTGCAGTCGCTCGCGGTGGCCCGGCTCGGCAAAGATGTGGTCGACCTCCTCGACGTCTCCGTCTCCTACGGCGAGCGGCCCGTGCTGCGCGACGTGGAGTGGCGGATCGCCCCGGGCGAGCGCACGGGGATCCTCGGCGTCAACGGCGCCGGCAAGTCCACCCTGCTCGACCTCGTCTCGGGCACGCTCGAGCCGACCACGGGCCGGGTCAAGCGCGGCAAGACCGTGCGCGTCGCCACGCTCACCCAGCGGCTGGACGAGCTGGAGGAGCACCTGGAGGATCCGGTGCGGGTCGTCATCGGGCGTCTCCGCACCGAGTACACGATCGGCAGCGGCTCCAAGGCGCAGGCGCTCACCCCGGCACAGCTGCTCGAGCGGCTCGGCTTCTCGTCCGCCCAGCTCTCGACCCCGGTCAAGGACCTCTCCGGCGGCCAGAAGCGCCGCCTCCAGCTGCTGCTCATCCTGCTCGACCAGCCCAACGTCCTCATCCTCGACGAGCCCACCAACGACCTCGACACCGACATGCTCGCCGCGATGGAGGACCTCCTCGACTCCTGGGCGGGCACCCTGATCGTCGTCTCGCACGACCGGTACTTCCTCGAGCGGGTCACGGACCAGCAGTTCGCCATCCTCGGCGGCCACCTGCGGCACCTCCCGGGCGGGGTGGACGAGTACCTGCGGCTGCGCAAGCTGGAGGAGCAGAAGCAGGCCGGGTCCGGCGGCGTCGGCGCGAGCACGGCGTCCTCCGCGGCCTCCACGGCCTCCGCACCCGCGTCCGCGCTCGGCGGCGCCGAGCTGCGCGCCGCCCAGAAGGAGGTCGCCGCCCTGGAACGCCGTCTCGGCAAGCTCCAGCAGCAGATCGACGCCGCCCGCACCGCTCTCGCCGACCACGACCAGGCGGACTACGTCGGCCTCGGCGCCAAGATGGAGGCCATCAGCGCCCAGGAGCGCGAGGTGGAGGAGCTCGAGACGCGCTGGTTCGAGCTGACGGAGGCTCTCGGCTAGGGCGCACCGGCGGGTGCGCGCGTGCCCCCGCCGACCCCAGGACGGGGTGCTGCTGGGGGCGGCGACCGGTGTGCGAAGATCGTACAGATCGGCTGACCCGCCCCGACCCGACCGCGGCAGCCGGCCGGAGACGGGGGCCCACGTGACCAGCGACGATCAGCCGGCGGCCGACAGGCCGCTGTTCGGGCGCGATCGCGCGCGCGAGACGGTGCTGCTCGTCGCCCACCGGGCGATCGACCGCGGCGGCGCCGTGCTGGTCACCGGCGAGGCGGGACTCGGCAAGACGACCCTCCTCACCGACGTCGCCCAGCGCCTGGAGGGGTGGACCGTGCTGCGCGTGCACGCGGACTCGTTCGAGTCCGACCTGGCCTACGCGACGGTCGAGACCCTGGTGCGGGGCCTCAACGCGATGAGCGGGGCGCGCATCCGGCCGCCCGCACCCGGCGACGACCCGCTGACGGTCGGCCGGCTGCTGCTCGACGCGATCGACGGGGTGTCGGGGCCGGTGTGCCTCATCGTGGACGACTCGCAGTGGGTGGACGAGCCCTCGGCGCGCGCGCTCCGCTTCGTCGTGCGCCGCCTCACCGACCAGAGCTTCCTCTTCGCGGCCGCCACCCGCCCGCAGCCCAACAGCGTCGTCGCCCTCTTCGACGACATCGCCGCGGGCACAGTGAACCACGCACGGGTCGAGCTCACCCCGCTGACCGTCGGGGACACCCAAGACCTGGCCCAGTTCCTGCTCGGGCACCCGGTCTCGCGCCGGACCGCCACGCGCCTCACCGAGGCGACGCAGGGCTCCCCGCTGCTCTTGAGCGTGCTGCTCGGCCAGCTGCGCGACACCTTCGCCCAGGCGCTGCACCCCGCCGGCTGGGACCTCCCGGTCGCCGCGATCACCCCCCTCTCGACCGCGATCTCCTCCGCTCTGGAGGGCGCCGACCCGTCCGTGCGCACCGCGGCCGAGATCGTCGCGGTGCTGCGCGACCCGCTGCCGCTGCCCGTCGTCGGCACGATCGCCGAGCGGCTGGGCGTGACCGCCGACGTGCCGGGGGCCGTGTCGCGCGGGCTGGTGCTGGCGGCTCCCCGCGACGGCGTCGTGTGGGTGGAGCCGGCGCATGCGATCCTCGCCGACGCCCTCGCGGCCGACCTGAGCCTCGACCGCCGCGTCGCCGTGCACCGCATCGCGGCGGAGGTCCTCACCGGTCACCGGGCCCTCCGGCACCGCGTGGAGGCGGCCGACCGCGCCGACCCGACCCTCGTCGACGAGCTGCTCACCGCCGCCCTCGACGCGGCCGAGCTCGGTCGCGCCGAGCAGGCCTTGAGCTACGCGCGCTCCGCGGTGCACCTCGCGACCGGTGCGGAGCGCGACCGCGCCCTGCTCGAGATCGGCCTGCTGGCCATGCGGTTCCGGATGCACGAGCGCGTGCTCGACCTGCGCGACGCGATCGAGGCCCTCCCCGCGTCGCCGGTGCGCGACGCGGTGCTGCTCGAGCTGCGCACGCTCTCCCGCGACGCCCCCGGCGCCCTCGCGCTCGCCCTCGCGCTGGAGTCCGCGCCCGCGACCACGCCAGACGAGCGCGCCATCCGCACCCACGTCGCGGAGGCGCTGCCCAAGGTCTACATGGCGATGGGCGACTTCGCCTCGGTGCTCGACCATCTCGACCGCGCGCGCGAGCTGATCGCCGACTGTCCGCGCCCGGAGGAGGTCGCCGACCCGGCCCTCCGCTGGATGGCTCAGCCGGAGGAGCACCTCATCCGCCTGCTCGGCTGGGCGCTCAACTCGGCCGCCCACGCGCGGCGGCCCGACCTCTACGGGCCGCTCACGCTCGAGCTGGACGACCTGCTCGCGCGCCACGAGTCGCTCGCCGCCGTGGACGCGCTCGTCGCACGCTCCCGCGTGTCGATCCTCGGCGGGGACATCGAGCGCGCCCGCGTCGACCTCGCGTCGGCGAACG
>JAEWDJ010000400.1 GCA_023390155.1 Actinomycetes bacterium
AACCAGCCGGGCGTCGACCTGATCCTCCCGGACTTCGGCCCGGTGCGCGACCGCCTCGACGACGTGCTCGGCGTCGTGCTCACCCACGGCCACGAGGACCACATCGGCGCGGTGCCGTACCTGCTCAAGCTGCGCGCGGACATCCCGCTGATCGGCTCGGGTCTGACGCTCGCGCTGGTGGAGGCGAAGCTCAAGGAGCACCGCATCCAGCCCTACACCCTCACGGTGAAGGAGGGGCAGCACGAGCAGCTCGGCCCGTTCGACCTCGAGTTCGTCGCCGTCAACCACTCCATCCCGGACGCCCTGGCCGTCGCGATCTCCACGCCCGCGGGCGTCGTGCTGCACACGGGCGACTTCAAGATGGACCAGCTGCCGCTCGACGACCGCATCACCGACCTGCGCGCCTTCGCCCGCCTCGGCGAGAAGGGCGTCGACCTGTTCCTCGCCGACTCCACCAACGCGGACGTCCCCGGGTTCACCCCGCTGGAGCGCTCGATCGGCCCGGTGCTCGACAACGTGATCGCCCGCGCCCCGCGGCGCGTGATCGTGGCGAGCTTCTCCAGTCACGTGCACCGCGTGCAGCAGGTGCTCGACGCCGCTCACGCGAACGGCAGGCGGGTCGCGCTGCTCGGGCGCTCCATGGTGCGCAACATGACGATCGCGGCCGAGCTCGGCTACCTCAAGGTGCCCGAGGGCGTGCTCATCGACTACAAGAAGGCCGCGGACCTCCCCGACGACAAGATCGTCTACATGTCGACCGGCTCGCAGGGCGAGCCGATGGCCGTGCTCGCGCGCATGGCGAACCTCGACCACCAGATCGAGGTCGGCCACGGCGACACGGTGATCCTCGCCTCCAGCCTCATCCCGGGCAACGAGAACGCGGTCTACCGCGTCATCGACGGCCTCACGAAGCTCGGCGCCAACGTCGTGCACAAGGGCAACGCGAAGGTCCACGTCTCGGGCCACGCCGCCGCCGGCGAGCTGCTCTACTGCTACAACATCCTGAAGCCGCGCAACGTCATGCCGGTGCACGGGGAGTACCGCCACCTCGTGGCGAACGCGCGCCTCGCGATGGACACCGGCGTGCCAGAGCGCAACACGATCCTCGCGGAGGACGGCACGGTCGTCGACCTGCGCGACGGCGTCGCCCGCGTGGTCGGGCAGCTCGACCTCGGCTTCGTCTACGTCGACGGCTCGAGCGTCGGCGAGATCACCGACGCCGACCTCAAGGACCGCCGCATCCTCGGCGAGGAGGGCTTCATCTCGATCATCGTCGTCGTGGAGGCCGCGACCGGCCGCATCGTCACCGGTCCCGAGATCCACGCCCGCGGCTTCGCCGAGGACGACGCGGTGTTCGACGACGTCAAGCCGAAGGTCGCCGCCGCGCTCGCGGAGGCCGCGCAGAACGGCGTGCGCGACTCGCACGCCCTCTCGCAGGTCGTGCGCCGCACGGTCGGGCGCTGGGTCAACACCAGCTACCGCCGCCGGCCGATGATCGTCCCGCTCGTCATCGAGGCGTGAGCGGTCGCGCTCGGGCGAGGGGCCCGGGCGCATCGAGTTCGCGGGCGAGGGGCCCGGCAGAGAGAGGCAGCAGCAGATGGGGGTAGTGCGGCGCTGGGCGTTCCCGGTCCTGAGACTCGTCCTGGTGGCGGCGATCGCCGCCGCGCTCGTGAAGCTCGCGTTCTTCCCGAGCGGCGCGCAGGCGGACGATCCGGCCGTCCCGACCGCGGAGCTGAGCGATCCGGTCACCACCGTGCAGACGGGGACGATCGTCAACGACGTGTCGGTGAGCGGGTCGATCGTCGCCGACGACGCGGCGCCGGTCCGCTCCGAGGCGGCGGGTACGGTCAACAAGGTCGCGGCCGCCGTCGGCCAGGCGGTGGCCGCGGGAGACGTGCTCTTCGACGTGAAGGTCGAGACCCCGCGCGACCCGGTCCAGCAGACCGGGCCGGACGGGCAGACCGTGCTGGTCGAGCAGAAGCCGCGGGTCACCTACACGGACGTGACCGCCCCGATCGGCGGGACCGTCAGCGAGCTGTCGGTGCTCCCCGGGCAGACCGTCGCGATCGGCGACAAGGTCGGCTCCGTGGCGCCCCCGTCGTTCTCGGTGACCGCGCCCCTGCCGGCCGAGCAGCAGTACCGGCTGATCGACCGCCCGGCCGATGCGACGGTGACCGTGAAGGGCGGTCCCGCGCCGTTCACCTGCACGGGCCTGACCATCACGACGCCTCCCGCGACCGCCGCCGACGCGCCCGCCGGGCAGTCCGCCCCGCCGGGGGGAGGCACCTCTGGAGGGACGTCCTCCTCCGCGACGGTGCGCTGCGCGGTCCCGGCCGAGGTGACGGTCTTCGCCGGGCTCACGGCGACCATCACGATGTCGGCGGGTCGCGCGGAGGGCGTGCTGACCGTCCCGACCACGGCCGTGAAGGGATCGGCTCAGAAGGGCGTCGTGTACGTCGCAGGCGACGACGGCGCCCCGGTCGAGAAGGCCGTCGTCCTGGGTCTGACCGACGGCACCTCGGTGGAGGTCAAGGAGGGGCTCGCTGCGGGCGACTCGATCCTCGAGTTCGTGCCCGGTGCGCCGCAGACCACGGGCGACG
The DNA here is from genome assembly GCA_023390155.1 of Actinomycetes bacterium. Lineage (GTDB taxonomy): Bacteria > Actinomycetota > Actinomycetes > Actinomycetales > Microbacteriaceae > Leifsonia. The sequence continues at coordinate 2,601 of JAEWDJ010000400.1, forward strand.
GCTGCACGGCGCAGCCGGACGGGAGCGTGGTCTGCGCCGGCCCGGTGGCCGGCCCGTGAGCCTGCTCCGGCTGGAGGGGGTCACCAAGTCGGTCGCCATCCCGGACGCTGCGCCGCTGACGATCCTCGACGGCGTCGACCTGGAGGTGGCGCCGCACGACCGCATCTCGGTGGTCGGCCGCTCGGGCTCCGGCAAGTCGACCCTCCTGAACATCCTGGGCCTCCTCGACAGCCCCACCTCGGGCGAGCTGTCGTTCGACGGCGTCCCGGCGGCCCGGCTCAGCGCACGGCAGCGCGACCGCCTGCGCGGCGCCTCCGTCGGATTCGTGTTCCAGCAGTTCAACCTCCTCCAGGGGCGCACCGCGCTGGAGAACGTGATCACCCCGCTGCTGTACGCCTCG
>JAEWDJ010000444.1 GCA_023390155.1 Actinomycetes bacterium
GCTCGAGTGCTTCGAGGGCGGCCGAGCCGGACTCGAGGTGGACCATCACCGGCGCGCCGGTGCGTTCGTGCGCCGCTCCGATGGCCTCGGTGGTCCGCTGGGCGGCCGCGTCGATGCGCCAGTAGCCGAGCCCCGCCTTCAGCACTCCGGCGCGGACGCCTCCGCTGCCCGGCTCCGCGCCGAGGCCCTCGCGGGCACCCGCCGTGAGGTCCCGCAGGAAGGCTGTGGCGAGCTCGTCTGCGGAGGCGGTGAGGAGCGGGTGGCCGTCGGCGTAGTGCTCGGCGCGGTGGACCCCCGTCGTCATCACCACCGAGAGGCCGCTGGCGGCGGCGATCCGGGCGATGGCGTCCGGGCGGCGGCCGAGGCCGAGCGGGGTGGCGTCCACCATCGCGGCGAACCCGGAGGCGCGGAGCAGCCCTGCCTCGGCGCCGCTGGCCCGCTCGTCGTCCAGATCGTCCCCGGGCAGCAGCGGCGAGACCTGGAAGAGGTGCTCGTGATAGTTCGTGGGGCCGAGCGACGCCGGGTCGACCGGGCCGGCGACCGTGTGGACGAGGCCGCGCGCGGCGCTGACGACGTGCTGGTCGTTCACCGCGCGGCGACCGTGGTGACGGCGGCGACCGCTGCGACCGCGTCCGCGAACCGCCGGGCGTTCCGCTCGATCGTGTCCCAGTCGCGGGCGTCGATGAGCGCGCGGGAGCAGAGCTCGCTGCCCGCGCCCAGTGCGACCGCGCCCGCGCGCAGCCAGTCCGGGATGGTCGCCGGGTTCACTCCGCCCGTCGGACAGAAGGCGACCTCGGGGAACGGGCCCCGGAGGCCGGACAGGTAGCCGGGGCCGCCGAGGCCCGCCGGGAACAGCTTGACGAGGTCCGCGCCGGCATCGAGGGCGGCCATCACCTCCGAGGGGGTCAGCGCGCCAAGGAGGAGCGCGGCGCCGGTCTCGCGCATGGCCTCGGCGAGGTGCGGCTGCGTGCCGGGCGAGACCAGGAAGCGTGCGCCGGCCGAGACGGCCTCGGCGGCTTGCTCGGGCGTCCGGATGGTGCCGGCGCCCAGGGTGATCGCCTCGCCGTGACGCTCGGCCAGGGCGGCGATCGCCTCTCCGGCTCCCGGAGTGGTGTACGTGATCTCGATCCCGCGCACCCCGCCCGCCACCAGGGCCTCCGTCGCGCGGACGGCTCCGGCGGCGTCGGTCGCGCGCACGACGGCGACCAGCACGTCGGCGGTCAGGGTGGATACGAGCGGATGGCCGGTCATCGGTTTCCTCCGGGAGCGGTGACGAGGTTGGGGACGGGCTCGTGGCGCAGGACGGCGAGCAGGTTGGCCGTGGCCATCGCCCCCATGCCGTCCACCCCCTCCACGGTCTGGGCGCCGAGGTGCGGGGTCACGATCACCCGGTCGGCGAGGTCTGGGCTGAGGAGCGGGGAGGCCGTGTCGCCGACGTTCTCCTCGGCGAGGGTGTCCGCCGCGTAGGCGAGGACGGTCCGCTCGCGGAGCGCCGTGGCGAGCGCGGCCTCGTCGACGAGGTCGGCGCGGGCGGTGTTGACGATGAGGGGGGTGCGCGCAGCGGCGGCAGCGAGCCACGCCGCGTCGACGATGCGCTCGCCGCCCGGCGCGTGGAGGGTCACGATGTCGCAGGCAGCGGCGATGGCCGCCGGGTCGGATCGTTCGACGGTCGAGAAGACCGGATGGTCGGCGGGCAGCCACGGGTCGGATCCGAGCAGCCGGGGACCGAAACCGGCGAGCCGCTCGGCGACGCCCTGGCCGATCCGGCCGAGGCCGATGATCCCGACGGTCAGCGCGTGGAGCTCGCGGGTACGCCAGCCGGACCAGTCGCCGGCGCGCACGCGGCGGTCGGCGGCGGGCACGCCGCGCAGCGCCGAGAGGAGGAGCGCGATGGTGTGCTCCGCCACCGCCGTGCTGTTGGCGCCGGGCGTGTTGGTGACCGTCACCCCGGCCTCCTGGGCTGCGCGCAGGTCGACGGCGTCCGTGCCGACGCCGTAGCGCGCGACCACCTTCAGATGCGGAGCGGAGGCGAAGTGCTCGCGGGTCACCGGGCCCGTGCCGGCGATCCAGCCGACCGCGCTGCGGAGGGCGGGGCCGATGGTGGCGAGGTCGTGTCCGGCGGGCCCGCGCTCGACGCGGTAGCCGGCGGCGGTCAGGCGGGCGGCGAAGTCGACGCCGCCGTCGCCGAACGACCGGGACGTGACGAGGACCACCGGTTCCGTCCCGGTCACGGCTCCTGGTCCTCGGCGATCGGCGCCGCCGGCCCCCGCCGCATCTGGGCGAGGCCGTTCTTCATGCGCGCGATGGCGGCGCTGTGCTCCGGAGGCTGGCGGAGCGCCACCCCGGTCGACAGCACGTCGATCACGACGAGCCCGGCGAGCCGGCTCGTGCTCGGGGTGTAGACGTCCGTGTCCTCGAACGTGCGGGCGATCAGGGGGATGTCGGCGAGGTCCGAGAGCGGGCTCACCCGTCCGGTGATGGAGATGATGGTGGCGCCCGCGTCCCGCGCGGCCTGCGCGACCGTGAGCGTCTGCTCGGTGTGGCCGGTGTTCGAGATGGCGACGAACACCGTGCGCGGGCCGGCGAGGGTCGCGGCGATGAACTGCTGGTGGAAGTCGGAGGGGGCCTGGCACGAGACGCCGAAGAGCGGGAACTTCTGCTGCGCGTCCTGGGCGATGATGCCGCTGGCGCCGAAGCCGATGAAGATGAGGTCGCTGGCGTTCAGCATCGCCTCGATCGCCCGCTCGACGGCCGCGGGGTCGAGCGTGCGGCGTGCCCGGTCGAGGCTGGAGATCGTGTGGTCGAAGATCTTCTCGGTCAGATCCGCGCTGGAGTCGCCGGCCGTGATCGCCGAGTGCGTGACCGGCAGGCCGAGCGCCAGCGTCTGCGCCAGCTGGATCTTGAAGTCCTGGAAGCCGTCGCAGCCGATCGAGGAGCAGAACCGCATCACGGTCGGCTCGCTGACCTGGGCCGCCTCGGCGAGTCCCGCCATCGTGTACTGCAGCACCTTGTCGGGTGCGTCGAGCACGATCTGCGCGACCTTCTTCTCCGAGCGCCGCAGCCCGACGAGTTCGTTGGTGATGCGCTCGAGGAGGGTGTCCGTTGCGGACTCCTCGCCGAGGACCGGGGTCTCGATGGCGTTCACGAGCAGCTCCTTAGATGCGCGGTTGTTCACGAGGCGATTCTATGTAGTATCACTACAGAACGATAACCCACGCAAGGAGGCGCCATGTTCAAGCAACGTCTGGATCTGACCGGCAAGGTGGCGGTCGTGACGGGCGGGTCCCGCGGAATCGGTCTGTCGGTGGTGACCGCGCTGCACGAGATGGGAGCGGGAATCGTCATCGCAGACGTGCTGGATGAGGCGGGGAAGGCGGCCGCCGCGGGCTTCACCGACGGGGCGCCGGTGGAGTACCGCCGCCTCGACGTCACGCAGCCCTCCGCGATCGAGGAGCTCTTCGCGGAGGTAGTGGCGCAACGCGGCGCCCTCGACATCCTGGTCACATCCGCGGGCATCGCGAACCACGACCCTTCGCTCGACCTCGCCTTCGACGACTGGCAGCGCGTGCTCGACGTCAACGCCACCGGGACCTTCTGGTGCGCCAGGGAGGCGGCCAGGCACATGCGCGGCCGGGGCGGCTCCATCGTCGCGATCGGATCGATGTCGGGCGAGATCGCGAACGCGCCGCAGCGGCAGGCCGCCTACAACGCGTCCAAGGGTGCCGTGCACCTCGCGGTCAAGTCGCTCGCCATCGAGTTCGCCGAGGAGGGCGTGCGCGTCAACGCCGTCGCCCCGGGCTACATCGGCACCGATCTGACCAAGGAGGGCGTGCCCGACGAGTGGTGGTCCGACTGGGAGCGCCGCACGCCGATGGGCCGCCTCGGGCGCCCGGAGGAGGTGGCGTCCGTCGTCGCGTTCCTCGCGTCGGACGCCGCCTCCTACATGACCGGCTCGATCGTCGTCACCGACGGGGGCTACACCGCCTGGTGACCGGAACGGAAGCGGTGCTCGCCCGCCCCGACCCGGTGCTCGGTGCCGTCGGGGAGGGCGACCACCGCGGTCGTCCCGACCGGCACCCGGGCGTCGATCACGACCTCCCCGCCGTCGTGCCGCCACGACACCGCCAGCGGGCCGCGCGGCGTCTCCACCGATCCG
>JAEWDJ010000459.1 GCA_023390155.1 Actinomycetes bacterium
CCGGCGTTCGCTCCGGCGTCGCGCGCGGCCTGGTTCGTGGCCACGATGACGACCGGCTTGCCACCCGCCTGTGCGGCGAGGGCCACGACGGCGGGATCGGAGCCGAGGCGCTCACGCACGGTCGTCACCAGCATCCGGAGGTCGTCCGCGCTGTTCAGCGTTCCCGCGTCCTCCGCGACCACGGTGACGGATCCGCGCCGCGATGCCGACTCGATCAGTCCGGGGACCTTGTCGAGCACCGCACGCGCCTCGAAGGCCTGGATGCGCTTCTCGGCCGCCTTCAGGCTGGCGAGGAGGTCGGCGATCTTCTCGGGGAGCTGCTCGCGCGGCGTCTTGAGGCTGCCCGACAGCTGCGACACGATCGTCCGCTCGACCGCGAGGTCGCGGAACGCCTCGAGACCCACGAGGGACTCGACGCGGCGGTTCGTGGAGCCGACGGACGACTCGCTGATCAGGTTGATCATCCCGATCTCGGAGCTCGTCGCGACGTGCGTGCCGGCGCAGAGCTCGCGCGACCACGGCCCGCCGATGTCGACGACGCGCACGACGTCGCCGTACTTCTCGCCGAACAGCGCCATGGCGCCGAGGGCCTTCGCCTCGTCCAGCGGGAGCTCGCGCGTGGTGACCTCGAGGTTCTGCCGGATCGCATTGTTCGAGATCTCCTCGATCTCGCTGCGGGTCTCGGCCGAAAGCGCCTGGTTCCAGGAGAAGTCGAGGCGCAGATAGCCGGCCTTGTTGTACGACCCGGACTGGTGCGCGTTCGATCCGAGCACCTGGCGCAGCGCCGCGTGGATGATGTGCGTGCCCGAGTGCGCCTGGCGCGCCCCGCGGCGGTACTCGTGGTCGACCAGGCTCGTGGCCGGTGCCCCGACCCCGACCTCGCCGCTGCGCACGAGGACCTTGTGGCTGATGAGGCCCTTCACCGGCTTCTGCACGTCGAGCACGTCGAGCTCGTAACCGGGGCCGACGATGGTGCCGGAGTCGGCGTCCTGACCGCCGGACTCCGCGTACAGCGAGGTCGCGCCGAGGATGATCTCGGCGACCTGCCCCTCGGTGGCCTTGCTCACGGAGGCACCGTCGACGATGAGGCCGAGCACGCTCGACTCGGTCTCGAGCTCGGTGTAGCCGGTGAACACGGTCTCACCCTGCGAGCGGAAGGCGCTGTAGACGGAGAGGTCGGCCAGAGCGGTCTTCTTGGCCTTCGCGTCGGCCTTCGCGCGAGCGCGCTGGTCGGCCATCAGGGTGTCGAAGGCGGCGCGGTCGACGCTCAGGCCGGCCTCCTCCGCCATCTCGAGGGTCAGGTCGATCGGGAACCCGTACGTGTCGTGCAGCAGGAAGGCCGTGTCGCCTGCGAGCTGCTCCTTGCCCGCTTTCCGGGTGTTGTTGACCGCGGTGTCGAGGATGCTCGTGCCGGCCGCGAGGGTACGCAGGAACGTCTCCTCCTCGGCGTACGCGAGCTGGGAGATGCGGTCGAACTCGACCGCGACCTCCGGGTACGCGGCCTTCATGGCGTCGCGGGAGGCGGGGAACAGCTCCGGGAAGGTGGCCGTCTCGACGCCGAGCAGACGCATCGCGCGCACCGTGCGACGCAGCAGGCGGCGGAGGACATACCCGCGGCCCTCGTTGGACGGCGTGACGCCGTCGGTCATCAGCATGAGCGCGCTGCGGACGTGATCCGCGACGACCCGGAGCCGCACGTCGTCCTCGTGGGCCTCGTTGCCGTACGGCTTGCCGGCCAGCTCGGCGGCGCGGTCGAGCACCGGGCGCACCTGGTCGATCTCGTACATGTTGTCGACGCCCTGCTTGATGAACGCGACGCGCTCGAGCCCGAGCCCGGTGTCGATGTTCTTCTTGGGCAGGTCGCCCAGGATCTCGAAGTCCTTCTTGCCGTCGCCCTCGCCGCGAAGGTACTGCATGAAGACGAGGTTCCAGATCTCGACGTAGCGGTCGTCGTCGGTCGCCGGGCCGCCGTCGATGCCGTAAGCGGGCCCGCGGTCGAAGAAGATCTCGGAGCACGGGCCGGCGGGGCCGGGCTGGCCGGTCGACCAGTAGTTGGTGTCCTTGCCGAGGCCCTGGATGCGCTCCGGCGGGAGGGTGGAGACGCGTCCCCAGATCTCGCGGGCCTCGTCGTCCTCCTCGTAGACCGTCACCCAGAGGTCGGCCGGGTCGAAGCCGAGGCCGCCCTCGTCCTCCGCCGTGGTGAGAAGGTCCCAGGCGAACTGGATCGCCTGCTCCTTGAAGTAGTCGCCGAAGGAGAAGTTGCCGGCCATCTGGAAGAACGTGCCGTGCCGCGGGGTCTTGCCGACCTCCTCGATGTCCAGCGTGCGGATGCACTTCTGGACGCTCGTCGCGCGCGGGAACGGCGCGGGGACCACCCCGGTCAGATACGGGACGAAGGGCACCATCCCGGCCACCGTGAAGAGCAGCGACGGGTCGTCGCTGACGAGGGAGGCGGAGGGGACGACGGTGTGGCCGCGCTGCGCGAAGAAGTCGAGCCAGCGGCGGTGGATTTCAGCGGTCTGCATGGGTTCCGGTCGGTCGAAGCTGCGGGGTGAGGGAGAAGGCGCCTGGCGTTCAGTCGCCGTCGATCGCGGAGCGGATCTCCGCCTCGCGCTGGCGGTAGCCGTCCGAGACGGCCTCGCCGAAGTCGCGCGCCTTCTGGTCGAGCGAGCTGAAGAACTCGCGACCCTTCGGAGTCTCGTTGACCTTGTGGGCGACGACGAAGCCGATGCCGACGCCGACGAGGAGCCACAGGAAACTCTTCATTGCTGATCTTCCCTCCGTATCGGTGCGCGCGAGCACACCTGAACGAGTCTAGTGGCTGGCGCCGCCACGAGGGACGGGTGCTACCGGGAACGCTTGCGGCCGGCGCGCGCCGACCCGCCGAACGCGGTGAACGCGGCCTTCACCGCGGCGCTGAAGCCGGCCAGCTTGATGAGCGGTCCGCCGACCGTCGCGGCGAACAGTGCGACCAGCGCGGACACGTTGCCCGTGACGTCCGCGACGTTGCGGGTGATCACGTCGACGCGTGCGAGCTGCTTGTTCGTCTCCTGCAGCGTGGTGGCCGTCTCGTCCAGGATGGGCGTGATCCCGTCGCTCGCCTCCTTGATGGCGTCGCGGGTCTGGTCGAGCACCCTCCCGAACTTCAGCAGCGGGACGGCGATGAAGCCGACGAGCACGGCGAACACGCCCGCCGCGATGAGACCTGCGATATCGCCACCAGACACGAGTCGTCCTTCCATTCCGCCACCGGCATACTCGTACAAGCGTAGCCCCGACCGGCGGCCGGCACACCGCCGGAACGACGGAACGGGGCCGCGGCCGAAGCCACGACCCCGTTCCGGGAGTCTCGCGGAGCCTTAGCGGGCCGCGTAGTACTCGACGACCAGCTGGACCTCACAGGTCACCGGGACCTCGGCGCGCTTGGGGCGGCGCTCGAGCCGGGCCTGGAGCTTGTCGATCTCGACGTCGAGGTAGGCCGGGACCTTGGGCAGGACGTCGACGTGTCCGCCGGCGGCCGCGACCTGGAAGGGCTCGGTGCCCTCGGAGCGGGCCTTGACGTGGATGAGCTGACCCGGCTTCACGCGGAAGGACGGGCGGTCGACGATCTTGCCGTCGACGAGGATGTGACGGTGCACGACGAACTGGCGGGCCTGCGAGATGGTGCGGGCGAAGCCGGCACGCAGCACGAGGGCGTCGAGGCGCATCTCGAGGATCTCGACCAGGTTCTCACCGGTCAGGCCCTGGGTGCGGCGGGCCTCCTCGAAGGCGATGCGGAGCTGCTTCTCACGGATGCCGTACTGGGCGCGCAGACGCTGCTTCTCGCGCAGACGAACGGCGTAGTCCGAGTCGGCCTTGCGCTTGGTGCGGCCGTGCTCACCCGGGGCGTAGGGGCGCTTCTCGAGGTAGCGCGCGGCCTTCGGGGTGAGCGCGATGCCGAGGGCGCGCGACTCGCGGGTCTTGCTGCGGGAACGTGAAGACACGGTTTCCTTTCGATGGTCTCTCTAGTGCATGGACTGCGGTACGCGACATAGGCGTCCGCGCGCACGACGAGTGCGCTGAGAGAGGGATTCACTGCCAGGAGCGCCCGGCTACAGGGCCGTCTCCGTCGAGAGCGTGATGAGCGCAGCCGCACGCCGCACACGCTTCCAGGCCCATCGAGTGTATCAGAACGCGGTCAGCGTCCGCGCACGATCCGGCGCAGCTTCGCCAGGCGAGCCGACACGTCCCGCTCGTTGCCGTGCTCGGTCGGCGCGTAGTAGGTCGTGTCTTTCAGCGCGTCCGGCAGGTACTGCTGCTCGAGCACGCCGAGGGCGTCGTCGTGCGGGTACCTGTAGCCCTTGCCGTGGCCGAGCCTCTTGGCGCCGGGATAGTGGGCGTCGCGGAGGTGCTTGGGGACCCGGCCGATCTTGCCGGCGCGGACGTCGGCGATGGCGGCGTCGAGCGCCATGTAGGCCGCGTTCGACTTCGGCGCGGTCGCGAGGTGCACGACCGCCTGCGCGAGGGGGATGCGCCCCTCCGGCATTCCGACGAACTGCACGGCGTCGGCGGCCGCGATGGCCACGACGAGCGCCTGCGGGTCGGCCATCCCGATGTCCTCGGAGGCGGAGATGATGATGCGGCGCGCGATGAACCGCGGGTCCTCGCCCGCCTCGATCATGCGGGCCAGGTAGTGCAGCGCGGCGTCGACGTCGGAGCCGCGCACCGACTTGATGAAGGCGCTGATGACGTCGTAGTGCTCGTCGCCGTTGCGGTCGTAACGCAGGAGCGCCCGGTCGACCGCCTGCGCGACCAGTTCGGCCGTAATCACCGGCTTCTTCTTGGAGGTCGCCGGCGTCGCCGAGGCGGCGGAGACGGAGGCGGCTTCGAGCGCGGTCAGCGCGCGCCGGGCATCACCGGATGCCAGCCGGATGATCGCCGCGCGGGCGTCGTCCGCGAGCGTGTACTGGCCGCCGAGCCCGCGG
>JAEWDJ010000473.1 GCA_023390155.1 Actinomycetes bacterium
AGGGGAGGCCGCGCACACGGAGCTGGACGCCACGACCGGTGAGCTCCTGGTCGAGGTTCTGGAGGGCGAGGATGACCGTCACCGAGATGTCCTGCAGCGTCGAGCAGTCCAGGGTGAGGTCGGTGAGCGGCGCGACCTGCGTCGCCGCGTCGGCCGCGTCGAGGACGGCCTGCTCGGTCGCCAGCACGTTCGCGGTGTAGAGGGGGCCGAGCAGCGTCACGGTCATGTGTCCGTCGGCGGCGGCCTCGGCGTGGATGCGGGGCTTGTTCATCGCGACCAGCACCAGCACGAGCGTGAACAGGACGCCGACACCGACCGCGGCGAGCAGTCCCGAGGTCAGGCCGACGACCATGGTGAGTGCGGCGATCGCGAAGTCGCGCTTGCTGATCCGCCAGAGCAGCCGCAGGTCTTTCACGTCGATCAGCCCGAAGACGGCGACGAAGACGAGCGCCGCGAGCGTGGCCTGCGGCAGGAGGCTGATCACCGGGCCGAGGAACAGGCCGATCAGGAGCGCGAGCGCGACCGTGACGAGGGCGGCCACCTGCGATCGCGCCCCGGCCGCCTTGTTGACCGCGCTCTGCGAGAAGCCTCCGGCCGCCGGCAGCGTCTGGAACCAGCCCGCGACGAGGTTGGCGACGCCGACGGCGAGCAGCTCGCGGTTGCTGTCGATGCGCGGATCCTCCAGGTCGCGGATGCCGCGCGCGACCGCCGCCGTCTCGAGAAAGGCCATGACGGCGATCGCCAGCGCGCCCGGGATCAGCTGGAAGAGGTGCTCCAGCGTGGGCAGCACCGGGTACGGGAACGCCTGGGTGACCGGCGCGATCAGCTCGACCCCGGCCTCCTCCGCGCCGCCGAACGCCACGAACAGGATGCCGGCCGCCACCACGACGAGCGGCCCCGGCACACGGGGCAGGAACCGCTTGAACAGGAACAGCGCCGCGACGGAGCACACCGACAGCAGGGCCGTCCACGGGTTCGCGTGCGGGATCGCGGCGATCACCGCCTCGATCGACCGCACGAAACCGAGCCCGGTCGGCTCGGTCGCCTCCCCCAGCAGCTTGGGCAGCTGGCCGACGGCGACCGTCGCACCGACGCCGACCTGGATGCCGAGCAGCGTCGGCCGGTTGATGATCTCGACCAGCGAGCCGAGCCGCAGCAGGCGCGCCGCGAAGAGGACGACGCCCACCAGCAACGTGAGCGTCACGAGGTCCCGCGGGATCTGATCGGAGTTCGCGGCGACACCGACCGAGACGAGCGTCGTCGCAGTCAGGGTCGCGATGGTGGAGGTGGTGGAGACGCTCATCGCGCGGGACCCGCCGAGCAAGGCGTAGACCAGCATCGGCACGATGGCCGTGTAGAGGCCGACCTCCACCGGGAGGTTGGCGATGGTGGCGTACGCCATCGCCTGCGGCACGACGACCGCGCCCGCGGACACCCCGGCGAGGATGTCGCGGCCGAGCCACCCGCGCTGGTACCCCGCCAGCGTGGGCAGCAGCCACGGCCGCCGGAGCGCCGGGGGCGCGGTCGTCATGGCGCGTCGCCTCAGTCGCGGGCCATGGCGGCCGCCAGGTGGGCCTCCACATCCACGTAGGCGTCGTCGGCGATGTCGAACACCACCTTCACGATCTCCCCTCCGGAGTACTCGAACCGGGATCCCTCGTACTGCTTCGAGACGGAGTCGCCGGAGTCGTAGCCGATGCAGAGGCCCTCCCCGCAGAGCGAGAAGTGGCCGAGCACCGTGCGGATCTCCTGCTCGGCGACCTTATGGTCGTCGATGTAGAGCTCCAGCGGGCCGATCGCCTCCCGGTACTCGCCCGTTCGCTCCTTCGTGAAGGAGACGCCGAAGACATGCTTGCCCGCGGCGGGCACCGGCGCGCTGATCACGTTCTCGGGCGGGATGCCGAGGAAGTTGTAGACGTAGGTCAGCTGCCCGTCCTTCACGAACAGCGCGTGCCCGCCGAAGCGCGAACCGTGAGCGAATATCACCCCCTCGGTGTCCCCGGTCGTCTCGACCTCGGCGAGCACCTTGTAGGAGACGCCGTGGGTGTTCGCCGCCGACCGTTCCGGGACCTCTGTCGTGCCCGGGTAGTAGGTGTACTGACCGCTCTCCGGGACGGGGACCTTGAACTCCATGTTGATGAAGGTCTCGAAGTCCTTGGCGTTGCCGATGATCTGGAGGTCGTTGAGCGGCAGGACGTCGTTGCGTCTCGCCTCCTCGAGCCAGAGGGCCTTCAGCTCCTCGACCTTCTCGGGGTGCTCGGCGGCGAGATCGTGCGCCTCCGAGCGGTCGACATCGGTGTGGAAGAGCTGCCAGGTGTCGTGGTCGAACCCGCTCATGCCGCTCGTGGGACCGTGCTCGGCCACCGCCTTCCAGCCCTCGTGCCAGATCCCGCGGCTGCCGAGCATCTCGTAGTACTGCGTCTTCTTCGTCGTCGGGCCATCCGACGCGAAGGAGTACGTCATCGGGACGCCGTCGAGCGGGCGCTGCTCGACGCCGTTGTAGCTCTCGGGCAGCTCGACCCCGCAGATGTCGAGGATGGTGGCGACGATGTCCGTGGAGTGGTGGTACTGGTTGCGCACCTCTCCCCGCGCCGCGATGCCCTTCGGCCAGGAGATCACCAGCGGGTCGCAGACGCCACCCTGGTAGGTGTAGCGCTTGAACATCCGGTACGGCGTCGAGAAGGCGGTCGCCCAGCCCGTCGGGTAGTGGTTGTAGGTGTCGGGCGAGCCCAGCTGGTCCTTCATCGTCAGGTTCTGGGCGAGGTCGTCGGGGTAGCCGCCGAACACCTTGCCCTCGTTGACCGAGCCGTTCGGGCTGCCCTCGCCCGATGCGCCGTTGTCGGCGCAGTAGATGATGAGGGTGTTCTCGAGCTGACCAGACTCCTCCAGGTAGTCGACGATGCGGCCGACCTGGGCGTCGGTGTACTCCGAGAAGCCCGCGTACACCTCGGCCATGCGCGCGAACAGTGCCTTCTCGTCGTCGTTCAGGGTGTCCCACGGCCGGACCTCGTCGGTCTGCGTGAAGGTCCCGGGCGGCATCGGGTTGATCGCGGTGAGTTCCGTGCCCTCGGGCAGCAGCCCGCGCTCGATCATGCGCGGCAGCACCCACTCGCGGTACGCCTCGTAGCCGTCGTCGAATTTGCCCTTGTACTTGGCGATGTACTCCTCCGGAGCGTGGTGCGGGGCGTGGTTCGCGCCGGGGCAGAACCAGAGGTACCAGGGCTTGTCCGGCTCGGTCTGCTTGACGTCGCGCAGCATCTTCAGCGCCTGGTCGGCCAGGTCTTTCGAGAGGTGGTAGCCGTCCTCGGGGAGGTACGGCTGCTCGATGTAGTGGTTGTCCTCGGCGAGCGACGGGTACCAGTTGTTGGTCTCGCCGCCGATGAAGCCGTAGAACCGGTCGAAGCCCTGCGCCAGCGGCCAGTTCTTCTTGCTGGCGCCGGCCGTCCACTCGTCGATCGGGACGTTGTGGTTCTTGCCCACCCAGAAGGTCGCCCAGCCGGCGTCGCGCAGCAGGTTCGCCATCGTCGCGTTCGACGGCGGGATGTGCGAGTTGTAGCCGGGGAAGCCGGTCGACGACTCCGAGATGGTCGCGAAGCCGTTGGAGTGGTGGTTGCGCCCGGTCAGCAGCGTGGAGCGGGTCGGCGAGCAGAGCGCCGTGGTGTGCCACTGCGTGTAGGTGAGGCCCTGCGCCGCCAGCCGCTCCATCGTCGGCATCTGGATGCGCCCGCCGTAGGGCGACCACGCGGCCTGGCCGGTGTCGTCGTAGAGGACGAGGAGCACGTTCGGCGCTCCCTCCGGCGCCTTCGGGGGGAGGAAGGCGTCCCAGTCCGAGACGGAGTCCCTCACGTCGAGCTCGATCTTGCCGTTGAATTCCTTGGCCACTGGTGTCCATCCCCTCGATAGGCGTGGCGGTCGTCTCTGGCGGGGCGCTGCGTCGCGCCCTCCCGGCGCCGGGGCGCCGAGGCGGATTCCCTCGCAGGCTAACCGGGCGCTCCGACGGCCGTCTAGACGGGTTCTGGAGGCCCGGCCGGCGCCCGCGAAACCCCTCTAGACGCACGATCCCGCCCGGCGTTACTCTCAGGCCACATCCAGGGTCGACCCGGCCCCGGACAAGGAGGGGAACGACATGTCTTTCTGGGACAACTTCTGGAACATCATCTGGCTCTTCTTCTGGAGCTTCGCGTTCATCGCGTATCTGTTCGCGCTGTTCGCGATCATCAGTGACCTGTTCCGCGATCACAAGCTCAACGGCTGGTGGAAGGCGCTGTGGATCATCTTCCTGATCTTCGTGCCCTTCCTCACGGCCTTGGTCTACCTGATCGCCCGCGGGCCCGGGATGGCCGAGCGCAGCCAGAAGGAGGCCCGCCAGGTGCAGCAGGCCACCGACCAGTACATCCGCCAGGTCGCGGCGGCCAGCCCGTCGGACGAGATCGCGAAGGCCAAGGCCCTCCTCGACTCGGGCACGATCACGCAGGCCGAGTTCGAGCACCTGAAGGCCGTCGCACTCGGCCACCAGGCCTCCGCGGGGGCGCACGCGGCACCGGCCGCGCCGGCCGCCGCACCGGCGGCTCCGGCCGCCAC
>JAEWDJ010000501.1 GCA_023390155.1 Actinomycetes bacterium
CGGAGGCCGAGCATCTTGGCCCGCGGGTTCGATTTGAGGGGCAGCTTGTAGATGTCGCCCTGCGCGATCCCCTCCTCGATCTGCTTCTGGTTCCAGCCGACGGTGGCGATCTCGGGCTGCGTGAAGATGTTGGAGGTCACGTTGCGCAGCTCGATCGGGTTGACCGCGTCGCCCATGGCGTGGAACACCGCGGTGCGGCCCTGCATCGAGGCGACGGAGGCCAGCGGCAGCAGGTCGGAGCAGTCCCCGGCGGCATAGATGTTCGGGATGGACGTGCGGGCCACGCGGTTGACGCGGATGTGCCCGGACGGCGTGAGCTGCACCCCGGCCTCCTCGAGACCGAGCCCCGCGGTGTTCGGGATGGAGCCGACGGCCATGAGGCAGTGGCTGCCCTCGACGGTGCGGCCGTCCGACAGGGTGGCGACGACCCCGTTCTCGGTGCGGACCACCGAGTCGGCGCGGGACTTCGAGAGCACCTGCATGCCGTTGCGCTTGAAGACGTTCTCGATGACGCGGGCGGCGTCGGCGTCCTCGCCCGGCAGCACCTGGTCGCGCGACGAGATGAGCGTGACCTTGGAGCCGAGCGCGGTGTAGGCCGACGCGAACTCGGCGCCGGTGACGCCCGAGCCGACGACGATCAGGTGCTCGGGAACGGCGCCGAGGTCGTAGAGCTGGGTCCAGGTGAGGATGCGCTCCCCGTCCGGGACGGCCGTGGGCAGCACGCGCGGGCTGGCGCCGACGGCGACCACGATGGTGTCGGCCTCGACCCGGTCGAAGTCGGTGCCGGAGTCGCCGCGCGCGGTGGAGACGATGATCGCGCCGTCGCCGTCGAGCCGGCCCTCGCCGTTGACGATGCGGACGCCCGAGCGCATCAGCTCGGCGCGCATGTCCTCCGACTGCTGGCGGGCCATGCCCATGAGCCGCTTGTTCACGGCGGCGAGGTTCACGGCGAGCTCCGGCCGCACCGGCTTGCCGTGGGCGCCGCGGGTGAAGAACTGCACGCCCAGGTCGGCCGCCTCCGCGATGGAGTTGGTGGCCTCGGCGGTGGCGATGAGGCTCTTCGAGGGGACGACGTCGGTGATGACGGCGGAGCCGCCCACGCCGGACCGCTCGACCAGCGTCACGTCGGCACCGAGCTGAGCGCCCGCGATCGCCGCCTCGTAGCCGCCCGGTCCGCCGCCCAGCACGGCGATGCGCTGCTTGCGCTCGAATTCAAAGGCCATGCCTTCCATTCTTCCGTATCGGCACGCACCGATGCGCACCAGCGCGCGCCTGGACGCGGGGATCGCGCTCAGTAGAGTTGGCACATGCTCGAAACGAACACGAACCCGCTCGACGACCCGCAGGCCGACCCGTTCGAGGTGGCCCGGCAGGCGGCGGAGCAGCTGGCCGAGAAGACCGGCGTCGAGAAGCACGACATCGCCCTCACCCTGGGCAGCGGCTGGGGCAAGGCGGCGGACCTCATCGGCGAGACCACCGCGACCATCCCCGCCACCGAGATCCTGGGCTTCGGCAAGCCGGCGCTGGCGGGCCACGTCGGGACCCTGCGCTCCATCCTGCTGCCGAGCGGCAAGCGCGCGCTGGTGATCGGCGCCCGCACCCACTACTACGAGAACCACGGCGTGCGCCGGGTCGTGCACAGCGTGCGCACCGCGGCCGCCGCGGGCGCCACGACGATGATCCTGACCAACGGCGCCGGCGGCATCAAGGAGCACTGGAAGCCGGGGACGCCGGTCCTCATCAGCGACCACATCAACCTGACGGCCGACTCGCCGCTGGAGGGCGCCACCTTCATCGACCTGACCGACCTGTACTCCAGCCGCCTGCGCGAGCTGGCGAAGTCGATCGACCCGTCGCTCGACGAGGGCGTCTACACGCAGTTCCGCGGACCGCACTACGAGACCCCCGCCGAGGTGCAGATGGCGAAGGCCATCGGCGGCCACATCGTCGGCATGTCCACCGCACTGGAGGCGATCGCCGCCCGCCAGGCCGGCATGGAGATCCTCGGCATGTCGCTCATCACGAACCTCGCCGCGGGCATCCAGAAGACCCCGCTCAGCCACGCCGAGGTCATCGAGGCGGGCCAGGCGGCCGAGCCGGTGATCAGCGCGCTGCTCGCCCGGATCGTGGCGGCGCTGTGAGCCCCGCGCTCGACACCGCCGATCTGCTCGCCGCCGCGCGCGCCTGGCAGGATCAGGACCCGGATCCGGAGACGCGCGAGGAGCTCGAGGCTCTCATCGCCGCGGCGACGGAGGGATCCGCCTCCGCCCTCGCCGACCTCCACTCGCGCTTCGACGACCGCCTCGCCTTCGGCACCGCGGGGCTCCGCGGGGAGATCGCGGCCGGACCGAACCGGATGAACCGCGTGCTCGTCTCGCAGGCCGCCGCCGGGTTCGCCCGCTGGCTGCTGGAGCACGGGGAGGGCGGCGTCCCGTCGGTCGTGATCGGCTACGACGGGCGCAAGAACTCCGACGTCTTCGCCCGCGACACGGCCGAACTCATGGCGGGTGCCGGCGTTCGCGCCATCCTGCTCCCCCGTCTGCTGCCGACCCCGGTGCTCGCCTTCGCGGTGCGTCACCTCGGCGTGAGCGCGGGCGTGATGGTCACGGCCAGCCACAACCCGCCGAACGACAACGGCTACAAGGTGTACCTCGGCGGCGAGGACCACGGCTCCCAGATCGTCTCGCCCACCGACGCGGAGATCGCGGCGCACATCCTCGCGGTCGCCGCGGGAAGCGTGCTCGACCTCCCCCGCTCGGAGCAGTACGAGATCGCGTCCGACGACGTCGAGCGGGCCTACATCGAGGCGACGGCCGCCGTGTCGACGACCACGGCCCCGCGCGATGCCGTGTCGTTCGCCTACACTGCCATGCACGGCGTGGGCTGGCGGACGGCACGCGACGTCTTCGCGGCGGCCGGGTTCGCCGAGCCGCACGTCGTGACGGCGCAGATCGACCCGGATCCGGCGTTCCCGACCGTGTCGTTCCCGAACCCGGAGGAGCCGGGCGCGATGGATCTGGCGTTCGAGACCGCGCGCGCGGCCGGCGTCGACCTGGTGATCGCGAACGACCCCGACGCCGATCGGCTGGCCGTCGCCATCCCCGACGCGTCCTCGGCCTCCGGGTATCGCCGGCTGTCCGGCAACGAGGTGGGCGCGCTGCTCGGCTGGCGCGCCGCCGAGCTCGCCGAGGCCGCCTCCGCCGAGGGCGCCGCGGACGGAGCGCTCGCGTGCTCCATCGACTCCTCCCCCGCGCTTGCGGCGGTCGCGAGCGCCTACCGGCTCGACTTCGCCAACACGCTGACCGGCTTCAAGTGGGTCTCCCGGGCACCGGGGCTGATCTTCGGGTTCGAGGAGGCGCTGGGCTATCTGGTCAACCCCGGGACGGTGCGCGACAAGGACGGCATCTCCGCGGCGACCGCGTTCCTCGACCTGGCGAACGACCTCGCCGCGCGCGGGCAGACGATCGCCGACCGGCTCGACGCCTTCGCCGAGCGCTTCGGCTTCTTCGCCAGCGACCAGATCTCGCTCCGGGTCTCCGACCTCTCCCGCATTGGCGAGATCATGGCCGCCCTGCGCGCCACCCCGCCGAGCCACCTGGGCGACGTGCGGGTGGAGCGCATCGACGACCTCCGCGACGGCTTCGAGGGTCTGCCGCCGAGCGACGTGCTGCGCATCGTGCTCGCCGACGGCTCGCGCGTGATGGTGCGGCCGAGCGGCACCGAGCCGAAGCTGAAGATCTACATCGACGGGTCGAGCGACGAGGGCACGATCGCCGAGCGCAGAGGCACGGCGAACGCCCGCGTCGCCGCACTGGGCGACGCGATGCGGGCCCTCACGGCGTAGGCACCGACCGGGTGGTGGCGCGGGCGGCGTAGCTCAGCAGGAACGCCGCC
>JAEWDJ010000027.1 GCA_023390155.1 Actinomycetes bacterium
TGCGCTGGTGGTACATCTGCGGCGGCGCGGCCGGCGCCTTCCTGGTCCTCTCGCTGGGACTCACCGCGGCCCTGCTGGGCGTCGCGCTGTTCACGGTCTCCGTCGTCGCGGGTCAGACGGTCAGCGGTCTCGTGCTCGACCGGATCGGGCTCGGCCCGGGCGGCCGCCGCCCGCTGACGCCCGCCCGGGTCGCGGGCGCGGTCATCGCCCTCCTGGCGGTCACCTGGGCCGTCTCGGCACAGTTCGGCGGCAGCGTGCCGGTCTGGATGATGCTCCTGCCCCTCATCGCCGGTCTCGGGATGGGCTGGCAGCAGGCCGTCAACGGGCAGGTCCGCGTCGTCGCGGAGAGCGCCCTCACCGCGACCTTCATCAACTTCCTGGTCGGCACGGTCGTGCTCGTCGCCCTGATGCTCGTGCACTGGGCGCTCGCCGGCCTGCCCGAGCCGCTGCCCGCGGAGCCGTGGCTCTACGTCGGCGGAGCGATCGGCTGCGTGTTCATCGCCGGCGCGTCCCTCCTCGTGCGCGTGACCGGCGTCCTGCTGCTCGGCCTCGCGACCGTGGCCGGCCAGCTGCTCACCGCGCTGCTGCTCGACCTGCTGGCGCCGACCTCCAGTGCCCCGGTGCCGTTCTCCACGATCGGCGGCACGCTGCTCGCCATCGTGGCGGTCGGGGTGGCCAGCATCCGTTGGCGGTCGCGCCGGGCGGCCTGACCGGAGTCAGTCCAGCACGCTGAGGTAGCGCTCCGCCGAGATCGGCTTGCGGTGCCCCTTCTTGCCGCCGTCGGGGATGCCCCCGACGTACAGCCAGCCGAGCAGGCGCTCGTTCTTCGACAGCCCGTGCATCCGGTGCACGGCCTTGGCGCGGGTCTGATGCCCGGTGCGCCAGATGACGCCCCAGCCCGCGTCGTGCAGCAGCAGGCTCAGGATGTGCGCGACGCCCGAGGCGACCGCGTCCTGCTCCCAGCCGGGGACCTTGCTGCTCTTCTTCCGGTCGGTGACGATCGCGAGCAGCAGGGGAGCCCGGAGGGGCTTGGTCGTGAGCTTGTCGGCCTCCGAGCCCTTGGCCTTCGCGTCCTTCGCGAACGCCCGCCCGAGCCGCAGCCGCGCCTCGCCGCGCAGCTCGATGATCCGCCACGGGTGCAGTGCGCTGTGGTCGGCGACCCGGCCGGCCGCCGCCACGAGCGGCAGCAGCTCCTCGTGGGTCGGCGCGGCGTCCGTCACCCGGGAGTAGGAGCGGCGCGCGCCGACGCGGGCCGGGAGGTCGCTCATCCCGCGTCCGGGGTGAAGTTGAGCGAGATCGAGTTCATGCAGTACCGGTCGCCGGTCGGCGTCCCGAAACCGTCCGGGAAGACGTGGCCGAGGTGCGAGCCGCAGTTCGCGCAGCGGACCTCCGTGCGCACCATGCCGAGGCTGTCGTCCTCGAGCAGCTGCACGGCCTCCGGGCGCACCGACTCGTAGAAGCTCGGCCAGCCGCAGCCGCTGTCGAACTTGGTGCCCGACTTGAACAGCTCGGCGCCGCACGCCGCACAGGTGTAGAGGCCCGCGCGGCCCTCGTCGAGCAGCTCGCCGGTCCACGGCCGCTCGGTGCCGGCCTCGCGCAGCACGCTGTACTGCTCGGGGCTGAGCTCCTCGCGCCACTGCTCGTCGGTCTTCGACACCTGGTAATCCATCTGCACTGCCTCCATGCGGGTCGTGTGGTCTGACTACACCCTAAACGGGCCCGGGGCGCCTCCTGTTCCCTGTTTCGGGCGCGACGTGCCGCGGCCAAACGGCCAACACACAGGACCGCCCGCCTAGGATGAGCGGCGAGCGTTCAACGGAAGGCGGCGGTTCGAGGGAAGGCGGCACGCGCGTGGCCGAGGCTGCAGAGCACGCCGGGGCTGAGCCCGGGCGCACGGGTCTGAGCGAGCGTGACGCCGCGATCCTCGCCTTCGAACGTCAGTGGTGGCGGCATGCCGGCGCCAAGGAACAGGCCATCCGCGAAGAGTTCGGCCTCTCCGCCGCGCGGTACTATCAGCTCCTCGGAGCGCTGATCGACCGCCCGGCCGCGCTCACGCACGACCCGATGCTCGTCAAGCGGCTGCTCCGGCTCCGCGAGACGCGGCAGGCCGCCCGCCGGACCAGGACCCTCCCGTCCGACGACTGACCAACGAGGAAACCACCCCCAGATGGCAGAGAAGTTCCCCCGCGACCGGTTCGACGAGATCCCGGCCGACATCGAGCGCGTCGGCGCCCACCGTGCCCCTCGTCCCCGCGGCCGTGGCTGGATCGCCTTCGGCTGGGCCGCCCTCGCCACCGTGATCCTCGTCGGCGCCGGCGTCTTCGGCCTCTCCCTCGTCAACGGCGCGATCACCTTCACCGGCAAGACGCCCACCGGGTCCGCGAGCACCACGCCCACACCGACGCCCACCCCGACGCCGACCGTGGTGCCGACCGTCGACCCGAGCCTGACGGTCAACGTCCTGAACGGCACGTCGACCTCCGGTCTCGGCGGCAAGGTCGGCGAGGTGCTGACCGCCGCGGGCTGGAAGGTCGGCGCCGTCGCGAACGCCGACATGAACACCCTGACCGAGACCATCGCCTACTACGCCGACCCGACGAAGGAGGGTGCGGCGCTCGGCGTCGCCCAGTCGCTGCCCGGCGCGAAGATCCAGAACACTCAGGATTTCGCAGACTCCGGCGCCGACCTCACGGTCGTGATCGGGTCGAACTACACCGGCTGACCGTCGGGCGACGTCCCGAGCGGCGTCCGCGCCCCCGCGATCCGCGTGTTTCCGGCGTGTTTAACTTTCGACGGAATTTGTAACAGTTTCCAAAAAAGGCTGGCAATTACCCGTATTCCACGCATTAGGATCGGTGAAACGCGCGGCGCTGGACCGCGCTCGCGACACAGCAATGGGAGTAATGCATGGCGAACGGAACCGTGAAGTGGTTCAACGCTGAAAAGGGCTACGGATTCATCACCGTCGACGGTGGGGGACAGGACGTTTTCGTTCATTACTCCGCAATTGACATGTCCGGGTACAAGGTCCTCGAGGAGGGCCAGCAGGTCGTGTTCGAGGTCGGCTCGGGGAACAAGGGTCCCCAGGCCGAGTCGGTGCGCCTGGCCTAGAACCCAGCGATTCGACGAGTGGAGCGCCGTCCCCGCGGGGGCGGCGCTCTCGCGTGCGCGGGCCGTCGTCGTCCCGCGCCGCGCGCCGTCCCTCCCTCGTCTTGCACTCCACCGCCGCGAGTGCCAGAATCGCTTTAGCACTCCATCTGATCGAGTGCTAATCAACGGAATCTTTCGCAGACGTCCGGGAGGGACGAGAAACACATGGCAAAGATCATTGCTTTCGACGAGGACGCCCGTCGCGGCCTCGAGCGCGGCCTGAACATCCTGGCCGACACGGTCAAGGTGACCCTGGGCCCGCGCGGTCGCAACGTCGTCCTCGAGAAGAAGTGGGGCGCTCCGACCATCACCAACGACGGCGTCTCCATCGCGAAGGAGATCGAGCTCGACGACCCGTACGAGAAGATCGGCGCGGAGCTCGTCAAGGAGGTCGCCAAGAAGACCGACGACGTCGCCGGCGACGGCACCACCACCGCGACCGTCCTGGCTCAGGCGCTCGTCAAGGAAGGCCTGCGCAACGTCGCGGCCGGCGCCGACCCCATCACCCTGAAGCGCGGCATCGAGAAGGCCGTCAAGGCCGTCACCGAGGAACTCGTCTCGAGCGCCAAGGAGGTCGAGACCAAGGAGGAGATCGCCGCCACCGCGTCCATCTCCGCCGGCGACAGCACCATCGGCGAGATCATCGCCGAGGCGATCGACAAGGTCGGCAAGGAGGGCGTCGTCACCGTCGAGGAGTCGAACACCTTCGGCACCGAGCTCGAGCTGACCGAGGGCATGCGCTTCGACAAGGGC
>JAEWDJ010000051.1 GCA_023390155.1 Actinomycetes bacterium
CGCCCACACCCTGGACGACCAGGCCGAGACCGTCCTCCTCGGCCTCGCCCGCGGCTCCGGCCCGGGGAGCCTGCAGGGCATGCTGCCGGACACGGGCGAACTGCTGCGCCCCTTCCTCGGCCTGCGCCGGGCGTCGACCCGCGCCTTCTGCGGCGATGCGGGCCTCGAGCCGTGGGACGACCCGCACAACGACGACCCCGCCTACACCCGCGTCCGCGTGCGCCGAGAGGTGCTCCCCGTCCTCGAGCGCGAGCTCGGCCCGGGGGTCGCCGAGGCGCTCGCCCGCACGGCCGAGCAGCTCCGGGAGGACGACGAGGCCCTCGACGGCCTCGCCCTCGAGTGGGCGCTGGAGCTCGTCAGCCAGACCGACGACGGCGCCGTCGCCCTCGACGTGCGCGGCCTCGCCGCCGACCCTCCCGCTCTGCGTCAGCGGATCATCCGGCTCGTCGTCTCCGCCGAGTTCGGCGTCTCCCTCACCCGCGCGCACACCCTCGCCGTCGCGGAGCTCATCACCGACTGGCACGGCCAGGGACCGCTCAGCCTGCCAGGCGTTAGAGTTGTGAGGCAGAACGGGCTGCTCACGTTTCACCCCAACAGCTAAGGACAGCACCCTCCCCATGGAACTCACGGACGTCGCGAACGACCTGACCGAGATTCTGATCACCGAGGAGCAGATCCGCTCCCGCATCGCCGAGCTCTCCCGGGAGGTCGAACGCGACTACGCCGGCAAGGACGTGCTCCTGATCGGCGTGCTCAAGGGCGCCGTGATGGTCATGGCCGACCTGTCGCGCGAGCTGAAGCTCCCCGTCACCATGGACTGGATGGCCGTCAGCTCCTACGGCAGCGGCACGCAGTCGAGCGGCGTCGTCCGCATCCTGAAGGACCTCGACACCGACCTGAGCGGCAAGACCGTGCTCATCGTCGAGGACATCATCGACTCCGGCCTCACCCTCTCGTGGCTGATCGCGAACCTCCGCAGCCGCGGCCCGGAGTCGATCGAGATCTTCGCCCTCCTCCGCAAGCCGGAGGCCGCGCGCGTCGAGATCGACGTCAAGTACGTCGGCTTCGACATCCCCAACAAGTTCGTCGTCGGCTACGGCCTCGACTACGCCGAGCGCTACCGCACCCTCCGCGGCGTCGGCATCCTGGCGCCGTCGGTCTACAGCTGACGACCGGCGCGGTTCAGTCGCGGCAGATCTCGCGGCGGTGGCCGGCGCGCAGCACGAGCACGACCAGCCGCTCGTCCTCGATGTCGTAGATGATCCGGTAGTCGCCGACGCGGACGCGCCAGGCGCCGTCGCTCGCGACGAGCGGCCTCGCCGCCGGCGGGCGCGGGGTCTCCGCGAGCAGCTCGATCGCGGCCTGGATGCGCCGTCTCGCCTGTGGGTCGAGCTTGCGGATCTCGCGCAGAGCCGCCGGCGCGACGTCGATCCGGTAGGTCATGCCAGGCCGAGCTCCGCCTTCACGTCGTCCCACGGGATCGGCGTCGCCGCGGTCTGCTCGAGCTCGCGACGCGCGGCGAGTGCCGCCTGGGCGTCCTCGATGTCCTCGAGCATCTCCCGCATGCGGTCGAAGTCGTCGGCATCGAGGATGACGGCGACGCGTTTGCCCCGCTTGCTCAGCGACACCGGTTCGTGCTGGAGGTGAGCGCGATCGACGAGAGCGCCCAGCTGCTGCTTGGCCTCGGACACGGGAAGACTCATCGTCATGTGGACAGTTTAGCCCGTCAACACCGAATCGGCCCATTTGGTCCTATTGGGCCATCCCGGCACGATCCTGAGGCCGACGCCGCGGCATCGCGACCCGGGCGTGTCGCTCACCCTCGCACCGAGCGCGCCCAGAGCGAACACGCAGCCGCCCCACAGGGCCCAGGCGGTACTGTGGTCGCACCATGAACGTCAAGAAGATCTTCCGCGGCCCCATTCTGTATGTCGTGCTCGCGATCATCGCCGTGTGGATCGGTTCGAGTCTGATCACGATGTCGGGGTTCAAGGGGGTCTCCACCCAGAAGGGTCTGGAGCTCCTGTCGGACGACAAGGTGTCCAGCGCGAAGATCGTCGACGGCGAGAACCGCGTCGACCTGACGCTCAAGGAGGCCGACGGCTCGCTCGGCACCCAGGTGCAGTTCTACTACGTCACCCCGCGCGGCGCGGACGTGGTGAAGGCCGTCGACGACGCCAACCTGCCGAAGGGCTACGACGACGAGGTGCCGCAGCCGAACTGGCTGGTCAACATCCTCGGCTTCCTGATCCCGGCGCTCCTCATCGGCGTCTTCTTCTGGATCATGATCTCGGGCATGCAGGGCGGCGGCAACAAGGTCATGCAGTTCGGCAAGTCCCGGGCGAAGATGGTCACCAAGGAGACGCCGAAGGTCACCTTCGACGACGTCGCCGGGTCGGACGAGGCCATCGAGGAGCTCGAGGAGATCAAGGACTTCCTCAAGGAGCCGGCCAAGTTCCAGGCGGTCGGCGCCCGCATCCCGAAGGGCGTGCTGCTGTACGGCCCTCCCGGAACCGGTAAGACCCTCCTGGCTCGCGCCGTCGCGGGCGAGGCGGGCGTGCCGTTCTACTCGATCTCGGGTTCGGACTTCGTCGAGATGTTCGTCGGCGTCGGCGCGAGCCGCGTGCGCGACCTGTTCCAGCAGGCGAAGGAGAACTCGCCGGCCATCATCTTCATCGACGAGATCGACGCGGTCGGCCGTCACCGCGGCGCCGGCCTCGGCGGCGGTCACGACGAGCGCGAGCAGACGCTCAACCAGCTGCTCGTCGAGATGGACGGCTTCGACCCGAAGACCAACGTCATCCTGATCGCGGCGACCAACCGCCCCGACATCCTCGACCCCGCGCTGCTGCGCCCGGGCCGCTTCGATCGCCAGATCGGCGTGGACGCGCCCGACCTGCAGGGCCGCAAGAAGATCCTCGAGGTGCACGGCCGCGGCAAGCCGCTCGCCGGCTCCGTCGACCTCGAGGTGCTGGCCCGCAAGACGCCGGGCTTCACGGGCGCCGACCTGGCCAACGTGCTCAACGAGGCCGCGCTGCTCACCGCTCGCTCCAACGCGCAGCTGATCGACAACCGCGCGCTCGACGAGGCCGTGGACCGCGTCATCGCGGGACCGCAGAAGCGCACCCGGGTCATGAAGGACCAGGAGAAGCTCATCACGGCCTACCACGAGGGCGGTCACGCGCTCGCGGCGGCGGCCATGCGGCACACCGACCCGGTGACGAAGATCACCATCCTCCCGCGCGGACGCGCCCTCGGCTACACGATGGTCATGCCGCTGGAGGACAAGTACTCGGTCACCCGCAACGAGCTGCTCGACCAGCTGACCTACGCCATGGGCGGCCGCGTCGCGGAGGAGATCGTCTTCCACGACCCGACGACCGGCGCCTCCAACGACATCGAGAAGGCGACCTCCATCGCCCGCAAGATGGTCACGGAGTACGGCATGAGCTCCGACATCGGCTCGGTCAAGCTCGGCCAGGCGAACGGCGAGATGTTCCTCGGCCGCGACATGGGCCACCAGCGCGACTACTCCGAGCGGATCGCCGAGCGGGTCGACGCGGAGGTGCGCGAGCTCATCGAGAAGGCGCACGACGAGGCGTGGGAGGTGCTCAACAACAACCGGGCGATCCTCGACCGCCTGGCGGCCGCCCTCCTCGAGCACGAGACGCTCGACCACAACCAGATCGCGGAGATCTTCGCCGACGTCGAGAAGCTGCCCGAGCGCCCGCAGTGGCTCTCGAGCGACAAGCGCCCGATCTCGGACGTGCCCCCGATCGAGTTCCCGAAGGCCAAGGCCCCGATCGACGCCGGCGCGGTGGACGGAGGCGTCGACTCCGAGCCGCCGTCGAAGCCGAAGCGCGCACCGGTGATCAAGCCGCGGCCGGCGACCGCCTAGGTCGCGTCACCGCATGACCGGTTTCGATCGCGCACGCATCGAGGCGGCCGTCGCCGAGATCCTCGCCGCCATCGGCGAGGATCCGTCGCGTCCGGGCCTCGCCTCCACGCCGTCCCGCGTCGCCGACGCCTACGCCGAGTTCTTCGCCGGCGTGGGCGTCGACGCGTCGGCGGAGCTCGGCGCGCCCGTGCCGCTGGAGACGGCGGAGGCCGAGACCGTCATCGTGCGCGACATCGCCTTCCGCTCGGTGTGCGAGCACCACCTCCTGCCCTTCCTCGGCGTCGCCCACGTGGCGTACCTGCCGGGCGAGTCGGTGGTGGGTCTCGGGCGCATCCCGCGGGTGATCGACGTGCTGGCGTCGCGGCCGCAGATCCAGGAGCGGCTCACCGAGCAGATCGCGGACGCGATCGAGGAGGGGGCAGGAGCGCGCGGCGTGCTGGTCGTGCTCGACGCCGCCCACGCCTGCGTCACCACGCGCGGACCGCGCCAGACCGGCTCCACCACCGTCACGGTCGCGGCCCGCGGCGCCTACGCCGAACCGGCCGCGCGCGCGGAGCTGATCGCCCTGATCGGAAGCGGCGCGGCGTGACGCTCATCATGGGCGTCCTCAACGTGACGCCGGACTCCTTCAGCGACGGCGGGCTGTGGCTGGAGCCCGAGGCCGCTATCGACCACGCGCTCGACCTGGTCGAGCAGGGCGCCGACATCATCGATGTCGGCGGCGAGTCCACCCGCCCCGGCGCGCTGCGCGTCGAACCGGGGGAGGAGCGTGCCCGGGTCGTCCCGGTGATCGCCGCGCTCGCCTCCCAGGGCGTCACGGTCAGCGTGGACACGCTCAACGCGTCGACCGCCCGCGCCGCGGCGGACGCCGGTGCCGCCATCATCAACGACGTCTCCGGCGGTCTCGCCGATGCGGGAATGCCGGACGCGGTGCTCGACACGGGCCTGCAGTACGTCGTCATGCACTGGCGCGGCCGCCTCGACTCCGCCGACTCGCTCGCCGTCTACACCGACACCGTGCGGGAGGTCCGCAGCGAGCTCTCGGCCCGCATCACCGACCTCCTCGACCGCGGCGTCGACCCGGCGAAGCTCATCCTCGACCCGGGCCTCGGCTTCTCGAAGACCGGGGAGCACAACTGGCAGGTCCTCGCGGGGCTGCGGGAGATCGAGACGCTCGGCTACCCCGTGCTGATCGGCGCCTCCCGCAAGCGGTTCCTCGGCGCGCTGCTGCCCGACGGGGCGCCGGTGACCGACCGGGACGCGCCGACCGCCGTGATCTCCGCCCTCGCCGCGCAGGCGGGGGCCTGGGCGGTGCGGGTGCACGACGTGCCCTCGACGCGGCTCGCCCTCGATGTCGTGCGCGCATGGCAAGCTGGACGCGATGACTAGCACCGAGGCCGCCGACGCGATCATCCTCACCGGGCTGCGCGTGCGCGCCCACCACGGCGTTTTCGACTTCGAGCGCGAGAACGGCCAGGACTTCGTGGTCGACGTGACCGCGCACCTCGACCTCGCGCGCTCCGCCGCGTCGGACGACCTCGCGCAGACCGTCCACTACGGCGAGCTCGCGGAGGAGGTCGCCGACGCCGTCCGCCGCGATCCGGTCGACCTGATCGAGACCGTCGCCGAGCGCGTCGCCGGCGTGGTGCTGGCGCACGCCCCGGTCCAGTCGGTCGAGGTCACCGTGCACAAGCCGGACGCGCCCATCTCGGTGCCCTTCGGCGACGTCGCCGTGCGCATCGTGCGGAGCTGGTCGTGACCCCGGGCGCGGCCCGGCCGCAGCGCATGCGCGTCGGCGCACCCGCCGTGCTCGCCTTCGGCAGCAACCTGGGCGACCGGGAGGCCACCATCCGCAGTGCCCTCGACGCGCTGCGCGCGGAGCCCGGCATCCGGGTGGAGGCGGTCTCGGGCCTCTACGAGACGCCGGCCCTGAAGCTCGACGGCATCGACGAGGAGGCCCCCGCCTACCTCAACGCCGTCGCCCGCATCGACACCGTGCTCGATCCGCTCGCCCTTCTGGCCGCGGTGAACCGGGTGGAGGATGCGCTCGGGCGGCTGCGCGCGGAACGCTGGGGCGACCGCACCATCGACATCGACATCGTCGACTACGACGGGATGGTCTCGGACGACGAGCGCGTCACCCTCCCGCATCCGCGCGCCCACGAGCGCGCGTTCGTGCTGGTTCCGTGGCTCGACGTCGATCCGGAGGCCGTGCTCGCCGGGCACGGCCGGGTCGCCGACCTGGCCGCCCGGGCATCGGACCCGGTCACGCGCTACGCGGGAGGCGCGCTGTGAACCGCACGCGCCCCACCTCCCTCATCGGCCTCGGCGTCGTCGGCCTGGTCGTCGGCTTCCTCGGCGAGCTCGCCGCCTCCGCGATGGGCTCGCCGGTGTTCATCCCGCCGCTCACCCTGCCGATCACGCTGGTGGCCGTCGCCGTCATCATCGTCGCGTTCGCCGTGCCGATCCGGCGTGCGGTGCGCGGCAAGAGCGCGCGCCGCATCGACCCGTTCCAGGCCACCCGGATCGTGGTGCTCGCCAAGGCGTGCGGGCTGAGCGGCGCGCTGCTGACCGGCGCCGGAGCCGGCCTCCTCGCCTACCTGCTGAGCCGTGACGTGCTGCCGGTGGGCAGCGCCATCCTCCAGGCCGCCCTCGCGACCGCCGGCGCGGTGGTGCTGCTGGTCGCCGGGCTCATCGCCGAGAGCTTCTGCAGCCTCCCTCCCGACGACGACGCCGACCCGGAGAACGCCCATGCCGACACCCGCTGACCCCGCCCGCGCCCGCGCCCGCATCGACCTGAACGTCGGGGAGTGGCACCGCGTGTCGCCGAAGTACGTCGTCGTGGTGATCGTCGGCACGATCGTGTCCGGCGTCGTGGCCGCCGCGGTCGCGACCTTCCTCTGGCTCGTCGCCGGGTGGACGCTCGCGTGGATCGCGCTCGGGGTGATCGCTATCGTCACCGTGATCTCGCTCGTCATCGCGCCGCGCCGCGCCCGCTCGATCGGCTACTGGGAGCGGGAGGACGACCTCCTCTTCCGTCGCGGGATCATGTTCCAGCGCTTCGTGTCGGTGCCCTACGGCCGCATGCAGCTCATCGACATCACCCGCGGCCCGGTCGGGCGGATGCTCGGCCTCGCGGATCTCAAGTTCGTCACCGCCGCCGCCTCCACCGGCGTCGTCATCCCCGGCCTGCCCGACGCGGAGGCCGCCGAGCTGCGCGACCGCCTGGTGGAGCTGGCCGAGAGCCGACGGGCCGGACTGTGACCTCCGGCACACCCGACCCGGCTC
>JAEWDJ010000100.1 GCA_023390155.1 Actinomycetes bacterium
GCGTGGCGCAGCAGCCACCAGGCGCGCGCGGCGGAGGTGCCCGAGACGTCGTCGTAGACGACCACGGCGTCCCCGTCCCGCAGCCCCCAGCGACGCGCGGCCTCCTGCAGGTCGGCCTCGGCCGGCAGCGGGTGACGCCCGTCCGTCGGCTCGCCATGCCCGGCGAGCTCGGTGTCGAGGTCCACGTAGACGGCGCCCGGGATGTGGCCGCGCGCGAACTCCGCCGGCCCGGGCGGACCGCCCAGCTTCCAGCGCACGTCGAGCACGCGGGGCGGCGGGGTGGTCGCGAGCGCGGCGGCGAGGGAGGCGGCGTCGATGAGGGCGGTCATCCCTCCATTCTGGCCCGTGGAGGTCGGCGCGCTTGCGTATCGCGCAAGAGTGAGTGTACAGTCACTCACATGCCACGCACCCTTTCCACCGCGGATGACCGCCGAGAGGCCGTCATCGCCAGCGCGATCGCCGTCTTCTCCCGCAGCGGCTATCTCGGCACGCCGATCGCGGCGGTCGCCGCCGACGCGGACATCTCCCCCGCCTACGTCTTCAAGCTCTTCCCCGGCAAGGAGAGCCTGTTCGTCGCGGCGCTCGACCGCTGCTTCGAGCTCGTGGAGCAGGCGCTCGACCGCGGCACCCGCACGGTCGCCGGCGGGACCCCCGACGAGATCCTCGACGCGATGGGCCTCGCCTACGCCGAGCTCATCGCCGACCGCTCCCTCCTGATGCTCCAGGTACACGCCCAGTCCGCCTCCGACGTCCCCGAGATCCGCGACGCCCTCCGGCGGGGCCTCGCCCGGGTCACGCGATTCGCCACCGCCCGCTCCGGGGCCGACGAGGCCGCCGTGCAGCGGTTCATCGCGTACGGGCAGCTGTGCCACCTGGTGGTCACGCTGGATCTCGACGCCGTCCCCGACGCGTGGGCCGCGTCCATCACCCGGGGCATCCGCCACTTCTGAACCCGCAGCACCATCCGCCCCACCCACTGCAGTAACCACATCCATCACCTCCACCGCATTCAAGAGTGATTGACCAATCACTCACATGGAAGGAAGAGCTCATGTCCCTCTCCACCAGCCCCTCTCCCCGCACCGCCCCCTCAGCGGCAGCATCGGCGGCCCCTCCCCGCTCGACCCGCCCGTGGTGGGCCCTCGCGGTCCTCGGCCTCGCCCAGTTCCTGGTCGTGCTCGACGCGTCCATCGTGAACATCGCCCTGCCGAGCATCGGCTCCGCCCTCGCGCTCGACACCACCGCCCTCGCGTGGGTGGTCACCGCCTACGTGCTGCCCTTCGGTGGCCTGCTCCTCCTGGGCGGGCGACTCGCCGACCGGTTCGGCCACCGCCGCGTCTTCCTCGTGGGCGTCGCCGGATTCGCGGCGGCATCCCTGCTGGCCGGGCTCTCGCCCGCAGGAGGCGTCCTCCTGGCGGCCCGGGCGCTCCAGGGCGGGTTCGCCGCGCTCCTGGCGCCGGCATCCCTCGCGCTGCTCACCCAGCTGTTCCCGGACGGCGCAGCCCGCGGCAAGGCGCTCGGCGTCTGGGGCGCGATCGCCGGCATGGGGAGCGCCGCGGGCGTGCTCCTCGGCGGGGTGCTCACCGCGAGCTTCGGCTGGCCCTCGGTGTTCTTCGTCAACGTTCCCGTCGGCGCACTCGTCCTCGCCGTCGTGCCCCGTCTCGTGAAGCGCGACCGCCTCGCCGCTCCCGGCCGGATGGACACGGCCGGCGCGATCCTCGCGACCCTGGGCCTCGGCGCGGGGGTGGCCGCGCTCAGCGAAGGGGGCTCGCTCGGCTGGAACCACCCTCTCGTCATCGGGCTGGCGGTCGCCGCACTGGTCCTGCTCGGGGGATTCGTGCTCGTCGAGCGTCGCTCCGCCCATCCGCTTCTGCCGTTCTCGTTCTTCCGCAACCGGGATGCCGCGGCCGGCGACCTCGTCATGCTCTTCGTCGGCGGATCGACCGTCGCCCTCTTCTTCGCGCTTTCCGTCTACCTCCAGGAGGTGCTCGGGATGGACGCGCTGGCCGCCGGCCTCAGCCAGCTCCCGCTCGCCGTGGCCCTCATCCTGGTCGCCGGCGTGGTGCCCACCCTCGTGCGGAAGCTGGGCCTGCGGCCGACGCTCGCCGGCGCCCTCGTGCTGCTCGCCCTGGCGGTCACCTGGTTCGCCCTGGCCGGCCGCACCGGCCTCGTGACCGGGTTCTTCCTGCCGAGCGTCGTGATCGGCGCGGCCTTGGGAGCCTCCTTCGTCACCACCACCCAGCTCGCGGTGCGCGGCGTCGCCGCGAGCGAGTCGGGCCTGGCCGGCGGCCTGGTGAACACGGCGCAGCAGGTCGGCGGCGCGCTCGGTCTCGCCGCCCTCGGCGGTCTGGCGGCCGCTCGCTCCGCGGCCCTCACCGCGGCGGGAAGCCCGGCCGCCGACGCCACGGCCGGCGGGTTCCAGCTGGTGTTCCTGGGTGTCGCCGTTCTCGCGGCCGCGGGTGCCGTCATCGTCGTGACGGTCCGGCGGCGCCGCTGACCGTCAGCGCTCGGCGCTCGTGGCAGGTCGGCAACCCAGACCGTCCGCCCGCGAAACGCGGAAGGGCGACCCCGAGCACCGGGTCA
>JAEWDJ010000151.1 GCA_023390155.1 Actinomycetes bacterium
GACCACACCGGCGCACCGCGCGTGCGCGAGGCGCTCGCACCCGACGGCGTGCTCGTCCACACGGCGTTCACCGGGCGGGAGGGGCGCGAGCGCGCCGACTCCGTGCGCGGCGCCCTGAGCGCTGCGCTGGGTCGCCGCGGCCATCCGCGCGAGCGGGTGTGCAGCGTCCCGTCGTTCGTGCTATCGCACCGGCCGCAGTACCGCGCGCTCCTCGGCGGACTGCTCGGCGCGATCGCGTCGGGGCGGCTGACCGCGGCCGAGCCGGAGGTCTTCGCGCTCGACGATGTCTGGACGGCGAACCGCGCGGCCGAGCGGGTGGAGCCGGGCCGGAAGGTCGTCCTCGCCGCGTGAGGCGGGCATCCAGCCCAATCGCGGACCACTCTACGACCAGTTTGATACCATAGGCGTTTCCCCCTGTTGGCATCGAGGAAGACGGTCTCCGTGGCGCGACATCGGCCCGGGAGCGAGCGGACCACCCCCGCCCGCTACATCCTCGCATCCCGGCTCCTCCGCGGCGCCGCGATGAGCCTCGTCGTGTCGGGGATCGGCATGTCGGTCACGGCCCCGCAGATGACGCTGTTCCTCGTGCGCGAGCTGCACATATCCGACGTCGTCGCCGGGCTGTACTACCTGACGAACTTGGCGGCTCCGATCGCCGGCTTCGTGGTCGGCTCGCTCTCCGACCGCGCGGGGTCGCGCCTCCTGGTCTACCGCCTCTCGGCCCTGGCGGGGTGCGCGGGATGGGCGCTCATGGCGTTCTCGACCCAGACCTGGATGCCGTTCGCGATCAACATCCTGCTGCTCAGCGTCGCGGGCGCCGGAGCCGCGCAGCTGCAGGCGGCGGTGCGCGACGAGCTCAACCGCAACCCCACTCCCGTCGACAACCAGGTCGTCGCCGTCATGCGCATGGCGATGGCGCTCGGCTGGATCGTCGGCCCGCTCATCGGCGCCGTGCTGGGCACCGTGTGGGGGCTGCGGCCCCTGCTCCTCGCGACCGGTGTCAGCCTCCTGCTCTCGCTCGTCCCCCTGATCGGCGTGAAGGCGGCACCCGTGGCGACCGCCGCGGCAGTCGACGGGGGCGCACCCACGAGGCCCGCACCGGCGCTGGCCGCCGACACGACCACGGACCCGATCGTGGCGGTGACGCTGGCGCCGTCGCCCGGCTCCCGTCGCGCGCGCGGCACCTCCCTCGCGCCCCTGCTCCTCTTCACCGGCATCTACGTGCTCATCATGTGCGGCGAGACGGTGAAGCTCGCCTACCTGCCCCTGTACCTGGATGGCCGGCTGCACGCGGACGCGGCCCTCCGCGGCGCGATCATCGGCCTCCAGCCGCTCGTCGAGGTGGCCCTGATGCCGCTGGCGGCCAAGCTCGCCGACCGGTTCGGCATGGCGCCCGTGCTGTTCACCGGCGCCGGGATGGCCGTGGCCGCCCACCTCAGCTACGCCTCCGCCGAGCAGTTCGACCTCCCCATCGCCGCACTGATCGCGGGCCAGTTCTTCATGGCCGGCGTCATCGCCACGTTCGGCGTGCTCGGCGTGACCGTCGCCCAACGCTTCCAGCCCGACCGGGTCGGCCTGGCGTCCAGCGTGTTCCTCAGCGCGTTCGCGATCAACGCGGCGGTCGGCGGATTCGTCGGCAGCCTGGGCGCCTCCTGGCTCGGACTCCCGCATCTCTTCTGGATCCCGGCGGCGATCGCGGCGACGGGCGCGGTCGCGCTCGTCGTGCTCAACGTGTACGTGCCGCTGGATGGGAGCCGGGTGAGCCCCGGCCGTATGGGAGTGGAGTCCCACTCCCATACGGGCATTCGGGTAAGCCGCCGGCCCGCTCGAGACGCCCCCTAGCGCGCACTGGCGCACCGGCTGACCCTTCCAGGGTAATGGTGGAGTAGACGGTGCAGTCAACCCGAGGTCACCCCTCGTCACCGGCCCAGCGCTCTGGCTATGCTGTGCCGCATGAGCACGAAGAGCCGCCAGGGGCCGCACCAGGAGACCACGCTCGAGCTGCGCGACCACCGCGGATTGTGGGGCGGGCTCGCGGGGCTGATCACCGCGGTGCTGATCGCGTACCCGCTGTCGGCGACGGTGGCGTTCGCCACGCATCCGGCCACCCAACGACTGTTCGGCGGCCGGCTGGAGTCGGCGTCGCAGGCGGGCTACCAGGCGTTCTGGTGGGTGCTGGCGCTCGGCTGCCTGGCGTTGCCGTTCCTCGTGGGCTTCGGGATCGCGAAGCTGTCGGGGCGCACGCTCGTGGTGATCGGGACGATCGTCGTCATCCTGCTCATCCTGGTGCTCGTGCTCGGCCAGCTCTTCGCGTACTGAGCGCGCGGACCGCCGGGCCCGCGCGCTCAGAGCGGGTCAGCCGAGCGTGCCGTGGACGGCGTACTCGTCGATGGCGGCGAGCTCGCTGTCGGTGAGCGGCGCGCCGGCGAGGGCGCCGATGTTCTGCTCCAGCTGCGCGACGCTGCTGGCGCCGATGATCGCCGAGACGACCGTGCGGCGGCGCAGCACCCACTGGAGGGCGAGCTGCGCGAGGCTCTGGCCGCGGCCGGCGGCGATCTCGTTGAGGGCGCGGGCGCGCCCGAGGTACGTCTCGGTGATGGCGGACTCGCTGAGGAAGGCGCTGGTGACCGCGCGGGAGCCCTCGGGCACGCCGTTCAGGTAGCGGTCGGTGAGCATCCCCTGGGCCAGCGGCGAGAACACGATCGCGGCCGCACCGACCCGGTCGACGGCGTCGAGGACGCCGCCCTCGACGGTGCGGTCGAACATGGAGTAGCGCGGCTGGTGCAGCAGGAGCGGAGCGCCCTGGTCGGCCAGCAGCGCGGCGGCCTGCTCGGTGCGCTCGGCGTCGTAGTTCGAGATGGCCGGGTACAGGGCCTTGCCGGAGGTGACGGCGGTGACGAGGGCGCCCATCGTCTCCTCGAGCGGCGTCTCGCGGTCGGGGCGGTGGTGGTAGAACACGTCCACGTAGTCGAGGCCTAGGCGCTTCAGCGACTGGTCGAGCGAGGAGAGCAGGTACTTGCGGGAGCCGCCGTCGCCGTAGGGGCCCGGCCACATGTCGTAGCCCGCCTTGGTGGAGACGACGATCTCGTCCCGGTAGGCCTTCAGATCGGTGGCGAGGATGCGGCCGAAGACCTCCTCCGCGGCGCCGTACGGCGGGCCGTAGTTGTTGGCGAGGTCGAAGTGGGTGATGCCGAGGTCGAAGGCGCGCAGGACGATGGCGCGCTGGACCTCGTAGCTGCGGGCGTGGCCGAAGTTCTGCCAGAGGCCGAGCGACAGTTCGGGCAGGACGGGGCCGCTCCGTCCGGCTCGGCGGTACGGGATGCGGTCGTAGCGGTTCGGGTCGGCGAGATGAGTCACGGGTGCCAACCTAGCAACTCCGCTCCGGTCCCGATGCCGGGCCTCCGCGCCCGCGGGGAGGAGTGGGCCGCTACGCCCGGGTGCGGAGGCGGAACGCGTCGCCCTCGGCGGTCACCGTGACGCCCACGTGGTCGGGCGCCCGGGTGAGGCCCTCGGTCGTCGGCGAGGTGTACGACCCGACGACGATGGTGCGCGCGCCGGAGGCGATGCCCGCCTGGAGGCCCGCCTCCACGTCTTCGAACACGACGCAGTCCTCGATCGGCACGCCGAGCCGGCGGGCGCCGAGCAGGTAGGGGTCGGGGCTGGGCTTGCCGTGCTCCACGTCCGCGGGGGTGACCACGACGTCCGGCAGGCGCACGCCGGCGGCCCGCATGCGGGCGACCGCGAGCGGGAGGGGCGCGCTGGTGACGAGCGCCACGGGGGCTCCCGCCGCCTCGATCGCCTCGAGGAGCACGACGGCGCCGGGGATCTCGACGATGCCGTCGGTGCGGGTGACCTCTTCGGCGAGCAGGCGCTCGGCGATGCGCTGCCGCTCCTCCGCCGGCGCTCCGGGAAGGAAGTGCGCCACCGTGGACGGCGCGGGCCGGCCGTGCGCGTACTCGAGCACCTCGGCCGGGTCGAGCCCGTGCTCCGCGCTGAACTCGCCCCAGACGTGCTCGACCACCGGGGTCGAGTCGACCAGGGTGCCGTCCATGTCGA
>JAEWDJ010000161.1 GCA_023390155.1 Actinomycetes bacterium
CCGCCCCACCGCGAGGCCGGCCCGACCCTCAGTACCCCAGCCCGTCCCCGAAGCGGAACAGCGGCTCGGCGGTGTCGAAGGGCACATCGGGGCGGGAGGCCTCCACGGCCGCCATCGACCGGGGGAGGTCGAACGGCAGGCGGCCCTGGGGGGCGAAGCGGCCGGTGAGGACGTCGAGGAGGGCGTCGGCGCTCGTGCCCCAGTTGACGGTGACGGCCGTCGCGGCCTCGACGATCGGCTCCAGGATGGCGGGGCGGTCGGCGAAGACGTCGACGATGGTCGGGACCTGCGCGGCCACCTCCCGCACGTGCTCCACGACCTCGGCCGGGAACTCGAGCGAACCCGAGTGGAACAGGCTCTCGAAGATCGTCGGCCGCTCCTCGTAGGGGGCCTGGAGGCGCACGACGGCGACGTCGGCCTCGGCCGGGGTCGCCACGACGGTGCCGTACGCTGCGGCGCGCTCGGGGTCGATGCCCTCGACATACAAGCGCAGGTCCGACGCGAGCGGGAGCAGGCCGGACGCGTTCTTCAGCAGGGTGACCGACGCGCGCTGCGCCCACTCGCCCGCCGTGCGGAACTCCTCGCGGCCCACGGTGGCGTCCGCCGCCTCCACGTCGACCAGCGCCGCCTCGAAGAGGCCGAGCTCGAACTTCTCGCGGAGGATGCGGCGCGCGGACGCGTCGAGGCGCGACTCGGCGATCTCGCCCGCCGCGACGAGCTCGAGGAGCAGCTCGGGGCAGGCCTCGCCGCCGAACTGGTCGGCTCCCGCGTCGAGCACCTTCTTCATGCGCTCGCCCGGGCTGAGATGCTCCACGCCCCAGGCACGCGCGGGGAAGGGCTGGCCGAAGACGTCGGCGTCGGTGAGCAGCCCCCAGTCGGTGCAGACCAGGCCGTCGAAGCCGTAGCGCTCGCGCAGCAGGCCGGTGAGGACCGACTTGTTGAAGCCGAAGCCGACCTCCTCGTAGGCCGTGCCGACCGGCATCCCGTAGTACGGCATGATCTGGCGGGTGCCGGCGGCGAGGAGCTCCTCGAACGGCTTCAGGTGCAGCTCGAACGCGTCGCCCGGGTAGACCTGCTCGCGCCCGTGGGCGAAGTGCGGGTCCTCGCCGTCCTTCTGCGGCCCGCCGCCGGGGAAGTGCTTGGTCATGGTGGAGACCGAGCCGGGCCCGAAGGCCGCGCCCTGGAAGCCGCGCACGTACGCGGCGCCGAGGCGGCCCGTGAGCTCGGCGTCCTCGCCGAAGGTGGCGACCTGGCGCGACCAGCGCGGCTCGGTCGCGAGGTCGACCTGCGGGTGCAGGGCGACGCGGATGCCGACGGCGGTGTACTCCTGGCGGGCGATGTCGCCGAACCGCTCGACCGTCTCCTCGTCGCGGATGGCGGCGAGGCCGAGCGGCTCGGGCCACTGCGAGAACGGGCCGGCCATCATCGCGGTGCCCGGGTTGTCGGTGAACGAGTGGCGCGGGTCGGTCGAGAGCGTCACCGGGATGCCGAGGCGGGTGGAGGCCGCGAGCCGCTGGAGCGCGTTGTGCCACTCCGCCATCTCCCGCGCCGTGGGGGCGCCGCCGATGAGGTTGAAGTGCGACATGTGCCGCCGCTCGACGAAGTCGACCGCCGACGGGGTGGAGAACACCGGGTTGGGCTCGTCGAGCGGCCCCATCCCGATCATGGTGTGGAAGAAGAGGCCGGCCTTCTCCTCCAGGGTCATCGCGCCGAGGAGCAGTTCGACGCGCTCGGCGACGGGCAGCGACGGGTCGAGCCAGGGCCGGGCGGCGGCGCCGATGCCCTCGGTGGCGGCGGTGGTTTCTGCGGTGGTCATTTCACTCCTTTGATCCGGTAGACGAGCACGGCGCCGAGCAAAGCGATGAAGGCGCCGAAGAGGTACCACACCGTGTAGCCGCCGAGCGCGGTCGCCGCCCCCAGCGCGATGATGGAGGGTGCGATCGCCGGGGCGATCGACTGCGGCAGGGCGTTCGCGATGTTGAGCACGCCGAGGTCCTTCGCGGTGTCCTCCGCGTTCGGCAGCACCTGGGTGGCGAGCGCGAGGTCGACCGAGAAGAACGACCCGGCGCCGAGGCCGATGATCGTCTGGGCGACGATCACGACGGCGATGCTGGGGGCGAAGGCGAGGACGACCAAGCCGACGACCATGACGAGCCCGGCGGCGGTGACGAACGGACGGCGCTTGCCGAACCTGTCGGAGAGGAACCCGCCCAGCGGGCTCGAGATCACCATGGCGACGGTCGAGGCGAGGTTGGCCAGCAGGATGATGCCGATGGCGCCCTGCTCGTCGAGCTGGAACCGCTCCGTGAGGTAGAACGGCAGGAACGTCGCGATGCCCGCGTAGCCGAACATGATGAAGAACTTGGTGAGCCAGGTCCAGCCGAGGTCCGGGTGCTTGACCGGGTTGAAGACGAACGAGCCGAAGAACTGGCCGACGGTGAAGCGCTGCTGCGGCTTCTCGACCAGCCGGCGGTCCTTCAGGACGGCGACGAAGAACACCGCGAGACCGAGCGCTAGCAGGCCCGGAACGAGGAAGCGCAGCAGGTCGTCGCCGATGAAGTTGATGAGGAAGCTGCCGGCGAGGATGGCCAGCGGGGTCGTGACGCCGACGATGCCGGAGACCTTGCCGCGGTTCGCCGCGGGCACCTGGTCGGGCAGAGTGGCGTTCGCCGCGGCGAGAACCGCGTTCAGCGCGGCCTGCGCGAGGCACCAGCCGATCAGGACGACCCAGATGGAGGTCGCGACGCCGACGAGGAGGAAGGCGCCGACGCCCACGATGCTGCCGCCGAGGATCCACGGGCGGCGCATCCCGAACCGCGAGGTCGTGCGGTCGGAGAGCCGGCCGGCGAGCGGGTTGGCGACGAGTGCGAAGAGCGCGCCGACGCCCAGCACGAGGCCGAGCTGCGCGGTGGCCTCCTCGGTGGAGGAGCTGAGGTGCTGCACCTTGAACGCCATGGAGACGAGCACGGGGGTGAGCAGCGCGAGCAGCACGCCGAAGTTCACGGCCGCGAGCCCGGGGGTGTAGCCGCGCGGGGTCTTCGCCGGGGTCGTCCCGGGCGCCTTG
The DNA here is from genome assembly GCA_023390155.1 of Actinomycetes bacterium. Taxonomy (GTDB): domain Bacteria; phylum Actinomycetota; class Actinomycetes; order Actinomycetales; family Microbacteriaceae; genus Leifsonia. Next base: position 3,065 of record JAEWDJ010000161.1, read on the forward strand.
AAGCCGGTGGTCCCGGTGTATGCCGCGGCGGCCGCGGGAGACATCTCTGTCATGTGTCGAGTCCTTTCGTATCGTCCGCCTTGACGATGGGCGCCAGCATACACAACAAACAGACCGATTGGTAACTGAAATCCGACTGCGCGGTAACCTGGCTACGATGGTGCAGGCAGGAGGTGCACATGACGTCGGTCATCGACGGGAGCCGGTTCGCCCGGGCGGCGGCGACGCGCCAGGCGATCGTGGAGGCCGCGGCCGCGCTCTTCTGCGAGCAGGGCTACCGGTTCGTGTCGCTGCGGGAGATCGCGGCGAAGGCCGGCATCTCGCATCCCGCGCTGCTCAAGCACTTCTCCGGGCGGGAGGAGCTGCTCGCCGAGGTCGTGCGCCGCTTCGACGCCGGGCCGGCCGCCTCGGGCGCCCCCGCCTCGTCGCCCGCCGGCGAGCTGTGTTTCGACGTGGAGGCCCGGCGGCAGAAGGGCACCGCGGGCTTCGTGCCGTTCTTCGCCGCCCTCGTCGGCGAGGCCTCCGCCCCCTCCCATCCGCTGCACGAGACCATGCGCGAACGCACGGCCGCGCTGATCGAGCGCCGCCGGGTCGCCCTCGCGGAGGCCCTCGCCGCGGGCACCCTGGGCGACGGG
>JAEWDJ010000299.1 GCA_023390155.1 Actinomycetes bacterium
CGACCCAGGCCGCGGCGAGCGTCCGCTCGCCGGTGTCGCCTGTCTGCACCTCCGTCACGAGCGCCTCGTCGGGCGGAACACCGCCCGCAACCCGCGCGGCGACCCGGCGGATCACGGGCGGAGACGTCCCGCTCCCGACATGCGCCCAGGCGGAGACCGGAGCGATCCCGGCGTCCAACAGGACGGCCAGCGCCTCCACGGCGGCGGCCAGCTCGTCTGTCGCGGCATCGACAGCTCGCCCGAGCCGGCCACCGGCTGCTGTATGCGGGCCCGCAGCTCCCGGCCGGCTCCTCACACTTCTCCCCCGCGGGCCCGCGGTTTCCACTCGCCGGCTCACGCTCTTCGACCTCTGCGCGCGCGATCCACCCCGCCCTGCCGCACCAACACCTCCACCGCTCACGACCGGCCCTTAGCCGTGCCGCTAGCCCCGTCCACCTCGACCGCCACGATCGCGAGTCGCCCGTCGCCACCGACGACGAACCTCCCGAATCCCGTCACCCGGCGGGGCTCGCCGCACCGCTCGACGTGCACCACGAGCCCGATCGCGCTGACGGCCTGCCGGGCGAGCGCTCGCTCCCCCAGGCCGGCGAGCGCACCGAGCGCTTCCAGGCGCGCGGGGACGTCGGCGAGGGAGTTGGCATGCAGGGTGCCCGCTCCTCCGTCGTGGCCGGTGTTGAGGGCGCCGAGCAGGTCCCGCACCTCCTCGCCCCGGCACTCGCCGAGCACCAGTCGGTCGGGCCGCATGCGGAGCGCTTCCCGGACGAGGCGGCGCAGGTCGACTCCTCCCGCGCCCTCGAGGTTGGGCTGCCGCGCCTGGAGGCCGATGACGTGCGGGTGCGGGACGCGGAGCTCTGCGACGTCCTCGATGAGGACGATCCGCTCCTCGGGCGGCGCGTGCGCCAGCACGGCGGCGAGCAGGGTCGTCTTGCCCGCACCTCCGGCGCCGGTGACGAGCAGATTGGTCCGGGAGGCGACGGCGCGGGTCAGAGCGGCGAAGTGCGGAGGCGAGAGGGATCCGCCGGCGAGCAGTTCCTCGAGCGTCAGCACGTCGCGGCGTGGGATGCGGATCGAGAGCAGCGTGCCGCCGGTCGAGATCGGCGGCAGGACCGCGTGGACGCGGATCCCGTCGCGCAGCCGCACGTCGACGAACGGCGTCGCCTCGTCGATGTGACGGCCGCCTCGGCCGATGAGTCGGATCGCGAGCCGGCGCACCGCATGCTCGTCGGCGTCCCAGTCGTCCATGCGGAGCAGGCCCCCCGGGATTCCGTCGGTCCAGAGCGCGCCGTCGCCGGTGAGGAACAGGTCGGTGATGCCGGGACGCTGGAGGTAGGGCGTCAGGACGCCGAAGGTCTCCCACATCCCGGGCTCGGGAGGTCGCGCCCGGCGCGATGGTATGTCGTTCATCCTCCGAGTGAAACGGCGCGGGACGACGGGCCGGCACGAGACGCCGAATCCGTGGACAGCGGGACGATCCACAACGCTGTGGATGATCCCGTGCCGTTAAACAAGGGGGGCCGCACCTATTGGGGGGAACAGGTGCGGCCACTGCGGCGCAGGATTGGGGGGAATCGATTGCGCCGCACGCACGAATTTACATTCGGCCGGGACCAAGTTTACGCGGAATCAATGCAAACGCAAGTCTCCGCGAGTGAGGTCTCCCCGACGTTGTAGAGTCAGGCATTGTCGCGCCACGACAGAACACTCAGCATCGCAAAGGAGCGAACAGACTCCCCATGAGCAACACAATCGACAACCTGCTCCACGAAGCCAGGCGGTTCGCGCCGAGCGAGGAGTTCGCCGCGTCCGCCGTGGCGACGGCCGATCTCTACGAGCGCGCGACAGCGGACAGGCTCGGCTTCTGGGCCGACCAGTCCCGTGAGCTGCTGCACTGGCACAAGCCGTTCACGAAGACGCTCGACTGGACGAACCCGCCGTTCGCGACGTGGTTCGACGACGGCGAGCTCAACGTCGCCTACAACTGCCTCGACCGGCACGTCCTGGCCGGCAACGGCGACCGGGTCGCCATCCACTGGGAGGGCGAGCCGGGCGACTCCCGCACGCTCACCTACGCCGAGCTCACCGCCGAGGTGAAGAAGGCGGCGAACCTGCTGACCAGCCTCGGCATCCAGGCCGGCGACCGGGTCGCGATCTACCTGCCGATGATCCCGGAGGCGGTGATCGCCATGCTCGCGGTCGCGCGCATCGGCGCCGTGCACTCGGTCGTCTTCGGCGGCTTCAGCGCCGAGAGCCTCCGAAGCCGCATCGACGACGCGGAGGCGAAGCTCGTCATCACCGCCGACGGCGGGTGGCGGAAGGGCCGCGTGTTCCCCCTGAAGGACGCGGTCGACGCCGCCCTCGCGGGCTCCGAGAGCACCGTGGAGCACGTGCTCGTCGTCAAGCGCGGCGAGAACCAGGTCGCCTGGACCGAGGGCCGAGACCTCTGGTGGCAGGACGAGATAGCGCTGGTGGACGCTGACCACGTCGCCAAGGCCTTCCCGGCCGAACAGCCGCTCTTCATCCTCTACACGTCGGGGACGACGGGGAAGCCGAAGGGCATCCTGCACACCTCGGGCGGCTACCTGACCCAGACGGCGTTCACCCACAAGAACGTCTTCGACCTGCACGCGGACACCGACGTCTACTGGTGCTCGGCGGACGTCGGCTGGATCACGGGCCACAGCTACGTCGTGTACGGACCGCTCTCCAATGGCGCCACCCAGGTGCTCTACGAGGGCACGCCGGAGACGCCGCATCCCGGCCGCTGGTGGGAGATCATCGAGAAGTACAAGGTCTCGATCTTCTACACCGCCCCGACGGCCATCCGCTCCTTCATGAAGCTCGGGCGTCAGCACCCGCAGCAGTTCGACCTGTCGAGCCTCCGCGTGCTCGGTTCGGTGGGCGAGCCCATCAACCCCGAGGCGTGGATGTGGTACCGGGAGGTCATCGGCGGCGGGGACACCCCGATCGTCGACACCTGGTGGCAGACGGAGACCGGCGCCATCATGATCTCGGCGCTCCCGGGCGTCACGACGCTCAAGCCGGGCAGCGCACAGGTGCCGCTGCCGGGTGTGTCGATCGCGATCCTCGACGAGGCAGGCGTGGAGGTCGACAAGGACCAGGGCGGCCTGCTCGTCGTCACCGAGCCGTGGCCGAGCATGCTGCGCGGCATCTGGGGCGACCCCGACCGCTTCGTGGAGACGTACTGGTCGAAGTTCGGCGACAAGTACTTCGCCGGCGACGGCGCCCGCTACGACAAGGACGGCGAGATCTGGCTGCTCGGCCGCGTCGACGACGTGATGAACGTCTCCGGCCACCGGCTGTCGACCGCGGAGATCGAGTCGGCGCTCGTCGCCCACCCCCTCACGGCGGAGGCGGCGGTGGTCGGCGCCGCGGACGAGACGACCGGGCAGGCCGTCGTCGCGTTCGTCATCATCAAGCAGAACCAGCTCGAGACGGCGGAATCGATCGACGTGGCTGCGGAGCTCCGCAAGCACGTCGCCGAGCAGATCGGGGCGATCGCCCGCCCGCGCGAGATCTTCATCGTCACGGAGCTACCCAAGACGCGCTCCGGCAAGATCATGCGTCGGCTGCTGAAGGACGTGGCGGAGGGGCGCGAGGTCGGCGACACGACGACGCTCGCCGACACGGCCGTGATGAGCTCCATTCAGAGCAAGCTCTCGTAGCCTCCAGACCCTCAGGGAGGCCGGAACGACGAAGGGGCGGTGCCGCGCGGCCCCGCCCCGTCGCTGTT
>JAEWDJ010000304.1 GCA_023390155.1 Actinomycetes bacterium
CCTCGTCCGCGACGTCTTCGGCCTCCCCGCCCACGTCGTGCCCGACCCGATCGCCGGCACGCCCCTCGTCGTCCCGTCCGGCCCGCCGGGCCGGGTGTTCGAGGACCTCCGCCCCCTGACCACCACCGAATGAACGAAGGATCCATGACACAGCACCCCCGCCTCCGCCGCGCCGCGCTCGCCCTGGGCGCCGCCGCGCTCGCTCTCGCCCTCGCCGCCTGCAGCTCGTCCGCCTCCGGGGGCAGCGCCGCGAGCGGCGAAACCCGCACCGTCTCGACACCCGAGGGCGACGTGAAGATCCCCGCGCACCCCGAGCGCATCGTCTCCGTGCACTCGTGGACCACCGAGTCCCTGCTCGATATGGACGTGACCCCGGTCGGCGTCGAGGACAGCGGCGAGCAGTACGTCCCCACGCGGTACCTGGACTCGTGGAAGAAGATCGACAAGATCACCCAGGGCGGCACGGTCGACATCGAGAAGATCGCGGCCCTCAAGCCGGACCTCATCGTCGGCGTCGACGTCCCGTACCTAAAGGACGCCTACGCGAAGCTCTCCGCCATCGCTCCGACCGTCTTCGCGCCGTTCAGCGAGAGCGACACCTTCCTCGAATACCCGAAGTACACTGCGGAGTTCGCCGACACCGGAACGGCGTACGACGCCTTCAAGAAGAAGTACGAGGACCGTCTCGCCGAGATCAAGACCACCTACGCGACCCAGCTGGCGACCGTGAAGTGGGATGTCATCCAGGGCGGCTTCGACGCCGGCAACTACTGGATCTACAGCTCTCACTCGTCGGTGGGCGAGGTCCTGACAGCGCTCGGCGCACAGTTCGCCTCCGCGACGGCGGGCACGAAGGCGGGGGACAACCAGTCGGTCTCGTACGAGAAGACGGACCTCCTCACCGACGCCGACGCGATCATCTACTACGTCAACAACGACGGCAGCCCGGCCAACAACATCGACAAGCTGTTCGCCCTCCCGGGCTATCAGTCGCTCTCGGCGGTCACCGGCGGCCACGCTGTCGGCACGCCGGACTTCCTCCCCGGCTCGTTCTCGGACGGCCTCGGCCTGCTCGACTCGATCGAGAAGAACCTGAAGACCTTCGCCTGACCGGGCGGGTGCACGGTCGCGCGCGTGACCTAGGCTGGAAACCGATCTGTTTCCTAGTCATGAGGCGGTACCCATGCGCGCGATCGTGCAGCACAAGTTCGGCGACCCGGCGAAGGTCCTGACCGTGGAGGAGCGGCCGCTGCCGGAGCCTGGGCCGGGCCAGGTGCGGGTGCGCACCCTCCTGTCGCCGATCCACAACCACGACCTGTGGACGGCCAAAGGCACCTACGGCTTCAAGCCCGAGCTTCCGGCGCGTGCCGGCACGGAGGCGCTCGGCGTCGTCGAGGCGCTGGGGGAGGGGGTGGAGTCGCCGGCGATCGGGCAGCGTGTCGTGACCGGCGGGACGTTCGGCGTCTGGGCGGAGGCCTTCGTCGCCAACGCGGCCGGGCTCATCCCCGTGCCGGACGCGCTCTCGGACGAGACGGCCGCTCAGCTCGTGGCCATGCCGTTCAGCGCCCTGAGCCTGCTCGACTCCCTCGACGTGGAGCCGGGCGACTGGATCCTCCAGAACGCGGCCAACGGAGCCGTCGGCCGCCTGCTCGCGCAGTTCGGTGCGACGCGCGGGGTGAACGTGCTCGGGCTGGTCCGGCGCGACGCGGATGTCGAGGAGCTCGCCGCCGCCGGCATCGGGAACACCGTCTCGACGGGGCGCGACGACTGGCGCGACAGGGTGGCCGAGCTGACCGGGGGAGCGCCGATCATCGCGGCGGTCGACTCGGTCGGCGGCGAATCGAGCGGCGATCTCCTGCACCTGCTCGCCGAGGGCGGGACGCTGGTCTCGTTCGGCGCCATGGCCTCCGACACCATGTCGATCTCGTCGGGCGACGTGATCTTCAAGCAGGCCACGGTGAAGGGGTTCTGGGGCAGCAAGGTCAGCGCGGCGATGCCGGCCGAGAAGCGCGGGGCGCTGTTCGGTGAGCTCATCCAGGCGGCCGTCGGCGGTGGGATCACGCTCCCGGTGGCGGGCACGTACGCGTTCGACGACATCGCGGACGCCGTGCACGCGAGCGGCCGCCAGGGTCGCGTCGGCAAGGTCCTGCTGAAGCCGTAGCCGGAGCCGTGTCGGCTGGGAGCCGCTCAGGCGGTCAGCGACGGCAGGCGGGTGCTCCGCAGCCAGGCGTCGAAGAACCCGTCGAGCGGCTCCTCCGCGAAGCGCGCCGCCAGCGCCTCGAAATCGGGCGTGCTGACGGTGCCGAAGCGGTGCTCCGCGCACCACGCCCGCAGCAGGGCGAAGAAGCGGTCGTCGCCGAGGCGGAGCCGCAGGGCGTGGAGGGTGCAGGCGCCGCGCTTGTAGACCCGGTCGTCGAACATCGTGTCCGGTCCCGGATCGCCGAGCACGAGGTCGTGCGCCTTGACCCGCAGGAGCGCGTGGTGCGTGCGGGCCAGCGTGTTGGCCGACGGACCGCCGGAGAACTCCGACCAGATCCACTCGGCGTAGCAGGCGAAGCCTTCGTTGAGCCAGATGTCACCCCAGCCCGCGAGGCCGACGCTGTTGCCGAACCACTGGTGGGCGAGCTCGTGGGCGATGAGCCGCTCGGAGCCGCCGCGGCCGTCGACGTGAGAGGCGCCGAAGGTCGCCATGGCCTGCGCCTCGAGCGGGATCTCGAGTGGATCCTCGGTGACGACGACGGTGTACGACGGGAACGGGTACGGGCCGAAGCGCTCCTGGAAGCAGTCGAGCATGCGGGTCAGGGGCGCGAAGTCCGCCAGCGCCCGGCGGGCGAGCGCGGCGGGGTATGCGAGCACGACCTCCACCTCGCCGGTGCGCCGCGGCTCCAGCGTGTAGCGCCCGATCTGGACGGCCGCCAGGTAGGTGGCCGTCGGCTCTTCGCGCTCGAACACCCACGTGCCGCGCCCCGCGCTCACGCTGTGCTCGCGCAGCTCGCCGGTCGCGAGGACGGTGTACGCCTGCTCGGTGGTGACGCGGATGCGGTAGGACGCCTTGTCGGAGGGCCGGTCGTTGCAGGGGAACCAGGTGGGGGCGCCGGACGGCTGCGAGGCCACGATGACCCCGTCCGTCAGCTCCTCCCAGCCAAGCGTGCCCCAGCGCGTGCGCCGGGGCACGGGCGAGCCGTCGTAGGCGATCTCGACCCGGAACTCCGCGCCGGCGGGCACGGGCTTCGCCGGCGCGACCCGCAGGTGGGTCTGGTTCTGCGTGAACCGCGTGCGCTTGTCGCCGTCGAGCCGGACCTTCTTGGCGCGCAGATGGACGAGGTCGAGCACGATCGCGGCGAGGGAGACCCGGGCGCGCCCCACGATGACGGCGACGCCGTCGAGCCGGTTGGTCGAGACGCGGTAGTCGAGCGTCAGGTCGTAGGAGAGCACCGCGTAGTCGTCCGTGCCCGAACGCGGGAGGTAGACGTGCGGCGGGGGAGCGGTGGAGGCGCTCGTCATCGGGCGACGCGCTTCTGGTACTGCCGCACCACGACCTCACGCCACGGGCCGATCGGGTTGCCGCTCCAGCGGCTCCCGGTGGGGACGCTCTCGCCGCGCATGACGAGCGACGCCGGTCCGACGGTGGCCTCGGCGCCGATGGCGGCGGCGGGCAGGATGACGCTGTGCGGGCCGAGCGTGCCGCCGCGCTCGATGATGACCTCGTCCATGCTCATGATTCGATCATGGAACAGGTGGGTCTGCACGACGCAACCCCGGTTCACCGTCGTCGCGTCGCCGAGGGTGACCAGATCGGCCTCGGGGAGCCAGTAGCTGTCGATCCAGACGCCGTGGCCGATGCGCGCTCCCAGGCTGCGCAGCCACCAGACGAGCGCCGGCGTCCCGGCGGCCGCCCAGGCGAACCACGGCGCCGCCACCATCTCGGTGAAGGTGTCGGAGACCTCGCTGCGCCACACGAACGATGACCAGAGCGGATGCTCGCCGGCCCGCAGCCTCCCGAGCAGCACCCACTTCGCGAGCGTGCTGACCGCAGCCGCCGCGGCGCCGGCGACGAGCAGCACGGGTCCGCTGAGCAGCACCGCCCACCAGACGCCCCACACCTCGGTGAACGCGCCCAGCATTAGCAGCACGCCGAGCCCAATCGCACAGGTGACGAACACGGGCACGATGCGCAGCAGCTCCCAAGCCGTGCGCGCCGCGCGCAGCGCGCCGGACGGCGCGTAGGTGCGCGAGAGGTCGGCGTCCTGCGGCCGGCGGCGCAGCTTCACGGGAGGGGAGCCCAGCCAGGAGGTCCCCGCCTTCGCCTTGCGCGGTGCTACCGAGAGCACCGCGACCAGGCCGTCACGCGGCACCCGGTTGCCGCCGCCCGCCATCCCGGAGTTGCCGAGGAACGCGCGCTCGCCGATCTCGACACGGGCGACCCGGACATAGCCGCCGCCCAGCTCGTACGAGGCGACCAGCGTGTCGTCCGCGAGGAACGCGCCGTCGCGGATCCGGGTCATCGAGGGCAGGAGGAGCACGGTCGAGGCCTCCACATCCGAGCCGACGCGGGCACCGAGCAGGCGCAGCCAGATCGGGGTGAAGAGGCTCGAGTACAGCGGGAATAGCACCGTGCGCGCCATGTCGAGCAGCCGCTCGGTCGACCAGACCTGCCAGCCAGTGCGGCTGCGGACGGGATGGACGCCCTCCTCGACGCCGATGCCGAGCAGCCGAACGAGGACGACGACCAGCCCGGCGAGCACGAGACCCGCGACGAGCGTGCCCGGGATCAGCGCGGCGAACGACCGCGCGGCCGCCTCCGCGGTGCCGTCGGCACCCCGGACGGCCATGGCGAGCAGGAGGGCACCGGCCGCGAAGGCGACGACCGGCACCAGGGAGACGACGAGCGAGGCCACCGCGTAGGCGAACACCCAGCGGGTGCGCCGTTCCGGACGCTCGCGCGGCCACCACTCGTGCGAACGGCCGACCCGCACCGCGGGGGAGCCGGCCCACGTCTGTCCGGCGGGCACGCGACCGAAGACGGCGGAGCCCGGCGCGACGGTCGCACCGCGGCCGATCTTCGCGCCCGGCATGAGGGAGCTGCGCGCACCGACGGTGCTCCCCGCGCCGATCCGCACCTCGCCGATGCGCACGAGGTCGCCGTCGATCCAGTAGCCGGCGAGGTCGACCTCGGGCTCGATGGAGGCGCCGGCGCCGATCCGCAGCATGCCGGTGACGGGCGGGAGGGTGTGCAGGTCGACGCCCGGCCCGATCGTCGCTCCCAGCGCCCGCGCGTAGTAGCTGATCCACGGCGCGCCCGCGAGGCTCGCCGCGCCGACCTGGTGCGCCACCTGCTCCGCGAGCCACAGCCGGAGGTGCACCCCGCCGCCGCGCGGATAGTCGCCGGGCCGCACTCCGGCCAGCAGCAGGCGAGCCGCGACGACGGAGATCGCCATGCGCCCCCACGGCGTGACGAAGACCAGGAGTCCCACGATCAGCCACGCCACATCCACCGCGGGCAGAGCGTCGAAGCCGCCGAGCGGTCGCAGGATCGCGGCCGCCGTCAGGAGGTAGAGCAGCCAGCGGACGCCGTTCAAGATGAACAGGGGGAGGCCGAGTACGGTCTGCAGGACCTGCATCCGCCGCGGGGTGTGCGGCACCACGTGCGTGGAGGCGGCCGACGGTGACGGCGAGCTCTCCGCCAGAGCCTGCGCCAGTGCCGCGAACCGGGGGTGGGCGTACACGTCGGCGACGCTGATGTCGGGATGGCGGCGGCGAACGAGCGAGACGAGCTGGGCGGCGGCCAGCGATCCGCCGCCGAGGTCGAAGAAGTTGTCGTCGGGCCCGGTGACCGGCAGGCCCAGCACGCTGCGCCAGTCGGCGGCGAGCAGTTCGGCGACCGGATCCCCGCCCGCGGGAGACGGCCCGTCGCCGTCCTCGAGGGGCCAGGGCAGGGCGGCGCGGTCGACCTTGCCGGAGGTGCGCACGGGCAGCTCGTCGACGACGGCCAGCAGCGGGACCAGCGCGGCGGGGAGCTCCTCACGCAGGCGGCGGAGCGCCTCCGCGCGGTCGAAGCCCTCGCGCTCGGGCACCGCCAGGTAGCCGACCAGGATGTCGTTGCCCGCCGCGCTCTTCCGCACGGCGGCGGCGGCGCCGGACACGCCGGGCAGCGCCTGCAGGGCGGCCTCCACCTCGCCCAGCTCGATGCGCCGGCCGCCGACCTTGACCTGGTCGTCGGCGCGGCCCACGTAGAACAGGCCGGCCGGGTCGAACCGCACCAGGTCGCCGCTGCGGTAGGCGCGCTCCCAGCCGAGCGTCGGCATCGGCGCGTACTTCTCCGCGTCCTTGGCGGGGTCGAGGTAGCGAGCCAGGCCGACGCCGCCGATCACGAGCTCGCCGGTCTCGCCGTCGGCCACCGGCCGGCCGGCCGGGTCCACCACCGCGAGGTCCCAGCCGTCGAGGGGGAGGCCGATGCGGACGGGCTCTCCCGCGGTGAGGGCGGTCCCGCACGCGACGACGGTCGCCTCCGTCGGGCCGTAGGTGTTCCAGACCTCGCGGCCCTCGACCGCGAGGCGGTTGACGAGCTCGGGCGGGCACGACTCGCCGCCGAAGATGAGGAGCCGCACGTTGTCCAGGGCCTCCGGTGGCCACAGGGCCGCCAGCGTCGGCACCGTGGACACGACGGTGATGCGGTGCGTCTCCAGCCAGGGCCCGAGGTCCATCCCCGTGCGCACGAGCGAGCGCGGCGCGGGCACCAGGCAGGCGCCGTGACTCCACGCCAGCCACATCTCCTCGCAGGACGCGTCGAACGCCACGGAGAGACCGGCGAGCACGCGGTCCTGCGGGCCGATGGGCTCGTCGCGCAGGAACATCCGGGCCTCGGCGTTGACGAAGGCCGCGGCGGAGCGGTGGCGGACCGCGACGCCCTTGGGTGTCCCGGTGGAGCCCGAGGTGAAGATGATCCAGGCGTCGTCCCCCGGGACCGGTGGATCGACCAGTGGCACCGACGACGTGCTCGGGTGCGGCGCGGCCACGCCGAACAGGGCGACCGCGGGCGAGCCGTCGCCCGCCCGGTAGCCGTCGTCGCCGATGACGCCGCGCACCGCCGCTTCGCCGAAGACGAGATCCGCGCGCTCCTGCGGGTCGTCCGCGTCCACCGGCACGTAGGCGGCACGCGCGGCCAGGGTCGCCAGGATGGCGAGATACAGTTCCCTGGTCCCCGACGTCATGCGGATCCCGACCCGATCGCCGGGCCGCACTCCCGCCGTGCGCAGCCGTCCGGCGGCCGCGAGCACGATCGCCAGCAGCTCCCGGTACGACAGCGCGCCGCGCGCGTCCTCGATGGCCGACGCCTCGGGATCGGCGGCCGTCGTCGCGCGCAGGATGTCGATCAGCGTGCGGGGCTCGGGCGCCGCGGAGGAGCGCAGCAGCAGGCCGGGAGGGGCGGATCCGTCGGGGTCTGTCACGGGCGTTCACGCTAGGGCGGCGTGGTTACCGGCCGGTGAACGGCTCACCCCTCGCCGAGGGCGTGGAGCAGCTGCGCCTTGTTCATCCGCGAGTAGCCCTGGATGCCCTGGGCCTTGGCGCGGTCGCGCAGCGCGTGGAACGTCGGGATGCCCGAGGAGGGCACCGGGTCGCCGGCCCCGCGCGGTCGCGACGCCGCCGCGCCGTCGGCTGCGCGTGCGGTCTTCTCCGACCGCCGCACCGCCTTCTTCGCGTCCTTGTCGGCCTGCTGGAGGCGCGCTGCAAGCTCCTCCGCCTCTTTGCGGGAGCGCTTGTCGAGCTTCTTCACCGCCTTCTCCGCCTCGTCGACCGCCGTGCGCGCAGCGGCCAGCGCCCGCTCCGCATCCTTCTCCGCCTTCTTCGTGCTCACGGCTCCTCCTTGCGCGTTCCGAGGCCCTGGACGGCTCTGTCGCGCTCACCATACGTCTAGTCGGGGGTCATGTGCCCTCCCCTGTCGCGAGAAGTTCCGCGAGCGCGTCCAGAATGGGCCGCTGCCCTTTCGTGAGCTTGAGCGCCGCCGCCTCCAACGGGAACCACTGCGCCGCGTCGATCTCGGGGAACTCCTGCATCCGGCCGGAGCGGGGCGGCCACTCGAGCGGGAAGGTGTTGCTGCGCACCTCCGCGGGCGCGAAGCCGGGCGCTTCGCCGGCGAAGACGACGAAGGTCTTGCCGGAGGCGCGGAACTCGCCCAGCGCGACGTACGCGACCTCGGGAGCCGGCGCGCCGATCTCCTCGGCGAACTCGCGCTTCGCCGCCGCGAGCTCATCGATGTCGCCGGGCTCGACGAGCCCCTTCGGCAGCGACCAGGCGCCCTCGTCCTTGCGCGCCCAGAACGGTCCGCCCATGTGCCCGAGCCAGACCTCCGTCCCGGCCGGCGACGGACGGTGGAGGAGGAGCGCTGCGCTACGGAGGGTCATAGAGCGACCCTACGACCGCTGCGGGCGCACCGGGCGGCTAACGTGGAGGGGTGAACACCGGTGACGCATGGGTGGAGGGCCCGCAGGGCGAGCGCTTCTGGGGCCGCTTCGGCGCGGCCGGTCTGCTCGTCCACGATCTGCAACGCGGCATCCTCCTGCAGCACCGCGCCGACTGGAGCCACTTCGGCGGCACCTGGGGGCTGCCCGGCGGCGCTCGCCACGAGGGCGAGAGCGCGGTCGACGGCGCGCTGCGCGAGGCCGGGGAGGAGGCGGCGGTGCCGCCGGACGCGGTGCGCGTCCTGTTCGAGAGCGTCCTCGACCTGGGGTTCTGGAGCTACACGACCGTGGTGGCCCAGGCCGTCCGTCCGTTCGAGCCGCAGATCGCGGACGTGGAGAGCATCGAGCTGCGCTGGGTGCCGGTCGACGCGGTGGGCGACCTCCCGCTGCACCCCGGTTTCGGTGCGTCCTGGCCGGAGCTGCGCTCCCGCCTGTCCGGCCTCGCGGACTGACCGGCGCGGCAGGACTCAGGAGGCCAGTCGCGGCCAGAGGAGGGCGCCGGCGACGTCCTCGCAGCCGCTTGGCAGGCTCACGTACGACGCCGCCCCCGGGTACGCCGCCTGCCCTGGATACGCAGGTGCGCCCGGGTAGCCCGGGTCGCCGCGGTACGGGTGCGCGCGGTCGGCGAAGAGCCGGTCGCCGCGCACCGTCCCGAGGTAGCTGCCGTCGGGCGTCACGGCGACGTCGTCGCCCCAGGGGAACCAGCCGATCCAGTCCCCGTCGGGATTGAACAGATAGCGGGCGCGCGGGTCGCTGCGGAAAGCGATCCACACGCCCTGGCTGTCGTGCAGATATGCGGTCATCGTCGATCGCCTTTCGGGTCGGCATCGTCGTTCGTCGAATTTTCCTCATGATCCGGTGCGGGGGCAAGCGACGCGCGGGCGATGTCCGCGGTTGCGCGGACAATGGAGTGTGCACATCGTCCTGGAACGGTCCCGCCGCGACGGGATCCGCATCACCGAGGTGATCGCGGGCACGCCGGGACCCGCCCTCGAGGTCGCCGCACCCGAGCTCGCCGCCTACGTACGCGCGCGCGAGGACGAGACGGCGGACCGCCCACGCTGGGTGTGGGACGACACCCGCCGGTGGTACCCCGCCCTGCTGGCCCAGGGCGTGCGGGTCGAGCGCTGCGTGGATCTGACGCTCTCGCACGCCATCCTGCGCGCCTCCACCGTGAGCGCTGCCTCCGCGCTCGCCTCCTCGCCCATCGGACCCTGGGACCGGGGGCCGGTGCTGGAGGAGACGGTCGCGCCGTCCCATTCCGCCCTCTTCGACCTCGACGCCGACTCCTCCGAGGCCGACGCCGACCCGTCGGGAGTGGAGGAGCTCCTGCGTCAGCAGGAGGCCGTCGCGGGCAGCACCGACCCGAACCGGCTGCGGCTGCTGCTGGCGGCCGAGTCGGCGGGCGCGCTCATCGCCGTCGAGATGCGGCACTGCGGCCTCCCGTACAGCGCGGAGCGCCATGACCGGCTGCTCACCGAGCTGCTGGGCCCGCGCCCGGCGTTCGGCCAGCCCGCGGCCCTCGAGGAGCTGGCCGCGCGGGTGCGCGCCGAGCTCGACGCCCCCGACCTCAACCCGGACAGCCCCCCCGCGCTGCTCAAGGCGCTGCAGCGGGCGGGCCGCCTCGTCACCTCGACCAGCTCGTGGGAGCTGCGCGAG
>JAEWDJ010000322.1 GCA_023390155.1 Actinomycetes bacterium
GGCCACGTCCACCTCCAGGTCGGCGACATCCCCACCGCCCGCGCCTTCTACGTCGACGCCCTCGGCTTCGAGTCCACCCTCTCCGAGTTCCGCGGCGCCCTCTTCGCCTCCGCCGGCGGCTACCACCACCACATCGCCATGAACGTCTGGAACAGCGCCGGCTCCGGCCCCCGCGCCGCCAGCCTCGGCCTCGGCGACGTCGCCATCACCGTCCCGTCCCGCGACGACCTCGACGCGCTTGCCGCCCGGCTGCGCGAGCGGCGCGTGCCGTTCGTCGACGACGGGCGGGCGATCGTGGTCGCGGACCCGTGGGGGACGCAGGTGACGGTGGCGGTGCCGGGTGGGACCGTGGGGGATGTGCTGGGGGTCTGAGTCAGGCCGCGTATACGGCGCCCACTGGCCATTCGCCTGTAGCCAGGAACTTCTTGCGCACGGCATAGGCGGCTGCTGCGGCATGCTCTTCGTGAGCGCTCTCGCCTTCGATGAACCACGAATCCGGGTCGTCGACGTCGAACCCGAGGCGTCCCTCGAAGTTGTCGTGCATCTCCGCCCCGAAATCGTAGAAGACGCGGGCATCGTCGTCCATCAGGACCCTCTTCGCGTAAACCAGCACGGCCATCTCTGCTCCTCAGTCTCCGTCGACGACCTGCGAGATCGCGTCGCGGACGAGGTCGTGCACGACCTGCACCAGCTGGGAGGCGACCTCCAGGCCGCCCGCGATCGCATTGGCCCAGTCCCCGGTGGAGCGGAGGTGGGCGATGGTGTCGCCGGCGAACGCGAGGTAGGCGTCGACGGTGGCGCCGGAGAGGGTGTCGAGGTCGTGGGTGCGGCGGGCGAAGGTGTCGGCACTGTCGTGCAGCTGTGTGGCGATGTTGCGCCAGGTCTGGGCGAACGCGGCGACTTCGGCGGCGTCGCCGGTGATGTCGTTCAGCCACCCTTTGAGGGGTTCGACATGGTCGAGGACCCAGCCGAGGCCGTTGGCGATCAGGGTCCCGATCGGGTCGACGATCATCGCGGCGGTGTCCAGGGCGGCGGAGAACGCGGCGATGCCGCCGTCGATCCAGTTGCCGGAGGCGACGGCGTCGACGAGGGCCTGGCCGTCCTCGATCAGGTAGGCGCCGGAGAACGGGCTCGTGGTGTCCACCGCGGACGCGACGAGCGGGTGCACCCCGCCGGCGTCACCTCTCGACGATCTCGAGATGACCGAACGCTGTCCTGATGGATCGAACCACGCGTCGAACATCGGATCCCCCTCCATCCGCCGACGAACTCGGCCGAGGATGGGCGCGAATCACTAAGCGGTTGGATCAGGTTCCCGCTCGATGGGGAGGCGGGGTGGCCGCGTGGCGCACAAGCAGTGCGGAGAGCCCCTGATCTGCGTGCGCCGAGACTGAATCGCCGTGCACCGCCCGTGGAGCTCGCAGCCCCGTTCAGGCCTCACGACCCCGCAGGAACCTCCCCCGCCCCCGTCTCCTGCAACGCCCGGATCAACGACCGCGCGTCATACGGCCCCCCGTGCCGCCGCCCGGTGATGTAGAAGGTCGGCACGGCCGTGATGTCCATCGCCTCGGCGTCGAGCATGTCGTCGCGGACGCGGGCGGTGACCTCGGCGGAGGAGAGGTCGGCCTCGAAGCGGTTGACGTCGAGGCCGAGTTCTTCGGCGCGGCGGAGGATGTCGGAGGGGAGCTGGTGCTCCTGGTCGTCGAAGAGGCTGCGTTCGAACTCGAAGAACTTGCCCTGGCGGGCCGCCGCCTCGGAGGCTTCGGCGGCGGCGAGGGCGTTGGGGTGGAAGCGGGTGAGCGGGGCGTGGCGCCAGACGTAGCGGACGCTGTCGCCGAGCTGAGCCCGGACCTCCGCGACCGAGCCGGTGGCCTTGAGGCAGAAGCCGCACTGGAAGTCGCCGTACTCGACGAGGGTGAGTGGGGCGTTCGGGTCGCCGAAGACGTGGTCGCGGGCGGGGTCGACCGGGCGCACCAGGGTGGCGCCGGCCTCCATCTTCGGGTGACGGGCGTCGGAGATGCGGAAGATGATCGTGGCGACGACGAAGGCGATCACGGTGGCGGCGAGCACGCCGACGCGGGCGGCGTTCTGGGCGGTCTCGTCGGGGATGGCGATGTCGACGATGAAGAGCGAGATGGTGAAGCCGATGCCGCACAGCGCCGCGCCGCCGGCGAGCCGGTCAGCGGTCAGGCCGGGGCCGAAGTCGCCGATCTTCAGGGTCTTCATGACCAGCGTGGAGCCGAAGACGCCGACGAACTTGCCGACGACGAGGCCGGCGACCACGCCCCAGGCGATGGGCGAGACGAGGGCTCCCGCGAGGATCTCGCCGTCGAGCCGCACGCCGGCGTTCGCGAGCGCGAAGAGCGGGAGCACGACGTAGGCGACGTACGGCGACCACGCCGACTGCAGGCGCTCGTTGATCGAGATGGACTCGCGGAGGCTGTTGGCGGCGCCGCGGGCGTACTCGGTGTTCGGCGACTGGCGGAAGGTGCGGGCGAGGTCGAGGGCGTGCTCCACGTCGCGCCGGTCGGGGCGGTACACGGGGATGAGCAGCGCGATCGCCACGCCGGCGAGGGTCGGGTGCACGCCGGAGGCGAGGAACGCCAGCCACACGATCACCGCGAGCGTCGCGTAGACGGGGCCGCGCCCGGCCTTCAGGTACCGGGTCAGGTAGACGCCGGCCAGGCCGACCGCCGCGACGATCAGCGGGAGGGGCGTGAAGTCCTGCGTGTAGACGAGGGCGATGATCGAGAGGGCGCCGATGTCGTCGACCACGGCGAGCGCGAGCAGGAAGATGCGCAGCCGCCCGGTGGCGTGCGGGCCGACGAGCGCGAGCGCGCCGACCAGGAAGGCGGTGTCCGAGGAGATCACGATGCCCCACGCGTGCTCCTGGCCGGTGCCCGCGGCGAACAGCACGAAGATCAGCGCCGGGACCGCGAGGCCGAAGAGCGCGGCGACCACCGGCACGACGGCGCGCGACCAGCTGGTCAGCTCGCCGATCGCGAACTCGCGCCGCACCTCCAGCCCCACGGTGAAGAAGAAGATCGCCATGAGGGCGTCGTTGACGAGTGCGTGCAGGGTGAAGTCGAGGTGCAGCTCCCCGAGGCCGAGGGTGAGGTGCGTCTCCCAGAAGGCCTCGTAGCCGGCGAACGAGATGTTCGCCCACACGATGGCGACGACCGTCGCGGCGAGCAGCAGGAGGGCGCCGATGCGGCTGCGGCCGGCGGCGCGGAAGCGTTCGGCGAGCGTGGGACGCCGGTCGTGGGAGGCGCCGCTCTGCTCGGGGTCGGGCGAACGCTGGATGAGGGTCAGGTTGGTGGTCACGCGGAGAGGACTCCCGTCGGGGGCTGCGGGTGTTTCGGGTGCTGCGTGAGACTATCTCACCGCGAACGCGGCGCGAGCACCAGAGGTGGATCGGTCGCGCAGGACTCGTCGTCGACGGGTGAGTCCGCGACGCTGGCACACTGGAGGTGTGATCGCAGACCTTCTCCTCCCGGCACGGCTGATCGTGGAGGAGCCGATGAGCGTGCGACGAGCGACCCCGGCCGATCTCGACCCGATCATCGAGCTCCTCGCCGACGATCCCGTCAGCGCCGCGCGCGGGGATGTCGCGGCTTCAAGCGATCGATCCGCCTATGCCGCGGCGTTCGAGGCGATCCGGAGTGACGCGGCGAACGAGCTCGTCGTGGTCGAGGACCAGGCCGGGAGGATCGTCGGCACCCTGCAGCTCACGCGCATCCCCGGTCTGGCGCGCCGGGGGTCCACCCGACTGCTGGTGGAGGCGGTCCGGGTGTCGAGCTCCAGACGCTCCAGCGGCGTGGGAACGGCGCTGATGGGCTGGGTCCTCCGCCAGGCCGCAGCGAGCGTCGGCGCTGACCTGGTGCAGCTCACCTCGGACGCACAGCGCGTGGACGCCCACCGGTTCTACGAGCGGCTGGGCTTCGTCGGTTCCCACATCGGCTTCAAGTACCCGGTGCACGGCTGACGATGCCGTTCAGCGCCCCTACGACTCCACCGCCGCCGTCTCCGGCGCCCCCCGGTACTCCGCCGACAGGAGCCGGTACGACCTGGTCGTGAACGCGAGCAGGGCCAGGACGACCATGGCGAGGCCCGAGAACAGGAAGACGAGGGCGATGCCCCGCGCGCTGCCCTCGCCGAGCAGCCAGCCCCAGGTGGCCTCCCCCGCGCCCGACTCCATGTACGGGATGATCAGGAACTGCGCGAGCGGCGCGATCAGGAAGGCGGTGATCGGCGCCGCCGCCGACTCGAACGCCTGGGCGAAGCCGAAGACGCGGCCCTGGCGGGTGAACGGCACGACCTTCTGGATGACGGTCTGCTCCGACGCCTCCACCGCGGGGATCAGGGTCATGTAGAGCCAGATTCCCGCGAGGTACAGCAGCCACCATTCGCGGATGGTGAAGAGCGCGCCGAGCACGCCCATGACCGCCACGAGGAGCAGCATCGTGCGGATCGGGTTGCGGCCGAGGCCGAACCGCGCCACGATCAGGCCGCCGACGATGAAGCCGGTGGAGGAGATCCCGAGCACCACGCCCCACCACTCGACGGCGAAGAGCTCGAGGCCGTACGGGTCCATCAGCGCCATGTAGACGCCGCCGATGAGGTTGTTGAAGGTCGAGAAGATGATGAGCGCGAACAGGCCCGGCGCGCCGCGGATCGCGCGGATGCTGCCGCGCAGGTCCATCGCGGGGGCGGCTCCGTCCTCGGTCTGCGGCTGTTCCTCCGGGATGCGTAGGAAGAGGAGGTGCGCCAGGGCCGCGGCGGTCAGCAGGATGGCGATGACGAGCGTCCACCCCATCCCGAGCAGCCCGATCGCGAGCCCGCTGAACACGCTCGTGACGATGAACGCCACGCCCTGGACGGTGCCGACCAGCCCGTTCGCATTCGCATGCCGTTCGACCGGGACGAGCAGCGTCACGGTGGTCGACAGCGCGATGTTGCGCATGTTCTCCACCACCGAGCCGAACAGGATCACTCCCGCGAACACCCAGAACATCGGTCCGCCGAGGTCGACGAGCGCCGACTCCGGGAACACGAGGTAGAGGGCACCGGCCACCGCGAAGGCGACCAGGGTCACCGTCCCGGCGAACAGCATGACCTGGTACTTGCGGTGCCGGTCCACGATCGTGCCGAAGAGGATGGAGAACACCGCGACGAGCAGCATGTAGGCGCCGCCCACGATGCCCGTCGCGAGCACCGACCGCGTCTCGAGGTACACCCAGAACGTCAGCGCGAACCAGAGGAACGACGTCGTCACGTTGGCCACGGCCGTGTTGACCAGCACCTGGACGAAGGTGCGGGCGCCGGCGGTGGACGACTCCGTCATGCCCCCGAGGGTACGGCACCGGCGGGCGCCTGTCAGCGGGTCAGGCGGCGACCACCGCCTCCTCCTCCTCGGGCGTGACCAGCCGCGCCTCGTCGGCGAGCCGCGCGCGGCGGGCGCTCAGGAGGTGCGTGACGACGACGAGCAGGATGCCGGCGGCCGCCCAGAGCGCGAGGCGCAGCCCGGCGAAGCCGAACACCTCGCCCGGGAAGTAGGTGAGGGCGCGTGCGGCCTCCAGCCAGGCGGCGCCGTTCCAGAACGTGTTGAGCCCCGAGAACAGCGCGGGCGAGAGCACGGCCTGGAAGATGCCGCCCGAGCTGGTGAAGTTCAGCATGACGAAGAGCATCGTCAGGACCGGCGTCGTCCACTTGCCGAGCACCGGGTGCAGCCCGATGCCGACGGTGACGATCCCGAACACGTAGAGGGCGCCGAGCAGCCAGATGCTCCATTCGTTGCCCGAGAGGACGCCGTAGATCGGGCCCGCCACGACGACCCCGATGCCCGCGACGACGAGCGACACCGCGCCGGCGACCGCGAACCTCCAGCCGATCGCGATGCGCGCGGTCACCGCCGCGACGGCGATCGCGCTCGCGTAGGAGCCGACGCTCAAGGCGACCAGCAGGAAGAACAGCCCCTGCCCGGTCCCGTCCTGCGGCCCGACCGGGCGCACATCGTCGACGGTGACGGGGAGGTGCTGCTCGTAGGCGATCGGGAGGAGCAGCTTCTCCGCGGCGGAGGCGGTGGTCTCGGAGGCGGCGCTGGCGACGATGATCGTGGCGTGGTCGGCGGCGGTCTCGTAGGCGGCGGCGATGTCGCGGTGCTCGACGGCGGTGCGGGCGGCGGCGTCGTCGGCGATCGTCGTGACGTCCAGCTTCGCCGGCGCGGCGTCGTTGAGCTTCTGCGCGAACACCTCGGCGGCCGGGGTGTCCCCGACGATGGCGATCGGCAGGTCGTGCGGCTCCGGCTGGTGGAAGGCGCCGAGGTAGGCGAGCGCCATGCCCGCCGCGAGGAAGAGCGGGATCAGCAGGTGCGAGCCGAGCGCCATCCAGAACGGGGCGGCCGGCCAGAAGCTGCGACGGGGTGCGAGAGAGACGGGGACGATGCGGTGGGTGGACATGGCGCCTAACGGTCGAGTTGCATTGAGCAACATCCAGTGTTGCATAACGCAACGACTATGCTGGGAACCGTGACCCCCTCCGCCCCTGAGAATGCTGACAGGCGCGACGCCCGCCCGGCCGTCGACCGCATCCAGGCCGAGCTCACGACGATCACCCGCCGCGGCACCGCCCGCGTGCGCCGGGAGGACGAGGCGCTGTCGTTCGTCGACCAGTCCCTGCTCTCCCACATCCGCGCGAACCCCGGCTGCCGCGCCGTCGACATCGCCGCCCACTTCCAGCTGAACCGCTCGACCGTCTCCCGGCAGCTCGGCGCCCTCGCCGAGTTCGGCCTCATCGCGACGACCGACGCCGACTCCGGCCGCGGACACGCCCTCGTCGTGACCGACCGCGGCCGGGCGTCGCTCGACCGCGCGGCCGGAAGCGTGCGCGCGGCACTCGCGGAACGACTCGCCGACTGGTCCCCGGACGAGCTCGAGGCGTTCGCCGGGATGCTGGAGCGGTATAACGCGGCTGCGACGGACTAGCGGCCGGCGTCGTCGTCCGGGTCGCGGCGGCCCGCCGGGCCCTGGTCCGCGTCCGACCGCGGCGCATCCCCCTCCGCC
>JAEWDJ010000324.1 GCA_023390155.1 Actinomycetes bacterium
GACGACCACACCCGCATCCGCCAACTCGTCCTCGACGGCGACCAACACGCCGCCGCCGAAGCCATGCACACCCACATCCTCCGCAGCTGGCGCACCATGCGCGAACGCGCACTCGCCGAGGCCGCGAGGTCGGAGTCGGATTCGCCCCGATGACGGCGACCCGATCGTGAGGATCTCGCGCCGCGTCTAGGTGTCGAGCGCGAGCGCCAGGGTCAGCGCCGCACTCCAGTGGAAGTCGCGGATCGTGTCGATCTTCGCCTCGTGGTCGTACACGGGCAGCGGCGGCCCCTTGCGATCGGCGCGATCGGGAGCGACCAGGTCGTCCGCGTCGTAGAACTCGAAGATGACGCCGTGCGAGCGGTGGTAGCGGCCGACGACATCGATCGTCGCGGCACGGATGCGGTCGGCGAGCTCGTCGCGACCGCGCGCGCGAAGGCCTGTCGCGATGAGGTAGTTGACATTGATCCACACCGGACCGCGCCACATGTCCGTCGACCAGCGCGGGTCGCTGCGCGAGACGCTCGGGACGGGCACTCGCGTGCCGAAGTCCCGCGGATCCTCCAGCGCGCGGGCGAGGACGTCGACGCGTTCGGCGGGGATGTCCGCCAGGAGCAGGGGCAGGAAGCCGGACGCCGCCCGAACGTCCGAGAAAATCCCGTCGACGCGCCGATCGACGTAGAACTCCGCGTCGTCGTCCCAGAGGAGCTGATGCGTTCGCAGGGAGACCTCCGCGGCCCGCTCGTTCCACGCACGCGCGAGCCCGTCGTCGCCGAGCTCGGCCGCGATGCGCGCCAGATGGCTCATGTCGTTCGCGGCGAAAACGTTCAGGTCGACGCTGGCGGCGACGTCCTCGTCGAAACGCGGTGAGTTGTCCATCCCCGACTCGTCGGAGCGACAGTCCGGGTCGTCGCGCAGCTGCCACGTCATGAGCCCTGTCTCCTCATCCCGGCGGTGCGCCATGAACCAGCGGAGGTACCGATCGAGAACCGGGAGCGCGTCGACGAGCAAGAGGCGGTCCCCCGTGCGCTCGTAGTTGCGCCAGACGCCCCAGGCCAGCACCGGCGGCTGGGTGATGCGTTCCGCACCACCCTCGACCTTCACGGAGAGGGGGATCATCCCGTCGGCCCACTGGGCCTGCAGCACAGCCCGGAGAAGGCTCGCCGCCGTCTCGGGATCGAGCTCGTTCATCCCGAACGAATGGAAGACGGAGTCCCAGAGCCACAGGTGCCGGTGCGGCACGCGATCGGGGGTCGACCAGGTGACGGGGATGACGTCTCCGGCGGACAGCGTGTTCACCCGCATGACGGATGCGCATTTGGTCAGCAGCTGGTCGAGCGCATCCTCTCCCGTCCGCGGCAGGCGACGGTACCAGCTCTGGACGCGCGCGGAGATCTCGGCGAAGGATGTGCGCAGGCCGCTCTCGGCACGGGAGCGCGCTTCCGCGCCGGATGAACCGCACGCGACGGTCAGACGTCGACCGTCTCGGCGGAGCGCGACCGCATCGACCGCGGAGCCGTCGGTCTCGACCGCGCCGCCGGCGACCGTGAGCGGCGCATCTCGCTGCGAGGACCTGAATGTCACCCGAGCCGTCTCGGGGATGTCGGCGACGAGCGTGTGCCAAGCCGCGTATCCGATCCCGAACGGACTGCCGTCGGCATCGTGGCCGGTGACGAGATCGTTGAGGGACGCGGTCACGTGCACGCCCGAGGCGAAGGCGATCTCGATCGACCTGCCGCTGCGGGGGAAGAAGCCCACACCGATCCGGCGGAGAAGGCGCTCGTCGTCGAACTCCACGGACTGGAGCACCCCGACGAAACGCGCGCGACTGTCGGTCGGCCCGTCCAGCCCGGAGCTCGCGAAGATGGCGCCGTTGCCGAGAGGCGGCGAGGTGCGAGACATCGGGCTCATCACTTTCCGGGGTCAGTCCAGCAGCTGGTGGATGAACGCGAGCGCGCGCTCGTGGTCGTCCGGCCCGCCGCCTTCGTGCGTGTTGAACGGCCACACGTTCACCGATGACGGGCCCTGCCACGCGTTGACGGCCCCGAACACCGTCGACGGCGGGCAGGTCGCGTCCATGAGCGCGGCCGAGGCGAGCAACGGGACGCGCCCGCGGGCGGCGAAGTTGACGCCGTCGAAGTAGCGCAGGGTCGACAGCACCGCCTCCACGCTCTCCCGGTGCACCGAGAGGTAGCGCACGATCTCCGAGTAGGGAGCGTTGTCGGTGATGCGGATGGCGCGCGGGAAGTCGCAGAGGAACGGCACGAGCGCGACGGTCCCGCGGATCTGCGGCGACAGCGCGGACGCCGCGAGCGCCAGCCCGCCGCCCTGACTGGTGCCGGCGGCGACGATCCGGTCGGCGTCGAGCAGGTCGATGTCCGCCACCGCGTCGATGGCGCGCACAGCGTCCGTGATCACGCGCCGGTAGTAGTACGTCTCGGGCGACAGGATGCCGCGGGTCATGTACCCGGGCGCCTGCGCGGACGCCCCGTCGAGGTCCGGCGTCTCGCCCACGCTGCCGGCGCCACCCTGTCCGCGCGTGTCCATCACGAGCACCGCGGCGCCCCCGGCGAGCCAGTGCAGGCTCTCGATGGGCCGGCCGCGGCCTCCCCCGTAGCCGATGTACTGCACGATCACGGGAGCGGGCCGGTCCAGGCCGCGCGGCACCTTCAGCCAGGCGCGGATGGGCTGCCCGCCGAAGCCGGAGAACGACACGTCGTACACGTCGGCGATCCGGATCGGGCTGTCGACGGCGATGAGCCGGGGCGGAGCGCCGAGCGCACGGCTCTCCTCCACCGTGCGTTGCCAGAACGCGTCGAAGTCGTCGGGGGCGGTCTGCGCGCTGCGGTAGGTCTGCAGCTGGTCGAGAGGGAGATCGAACTGGGTCATCGGTGCGCCTCGGGTCGGGTCAGGATTCGAGCGGCTCGGCGTAGCCGATGCCGCTCACGGTGGGTGCCGGCAGGAACTGGTCGGCGGTCAATCGCTCATCCTGCACCACGACCTTCTCCGTCACGAGCGACTCGTAGTAGGTGGTGTTCGGGATCGCCATGCACAGGTGCTCGTTCGGCCGGCCGGCGCCGTGCACCTCCGCCCGCACGTGGAAGGCGTCCGCGAGGTGCGCGATCCTCATCCCGCCGGTGATCCCGGCCCGGAAGTTGGCGCTGGTGCGGACGAACGGCGCGCAGCCCGAGGCGAGGAAGTCCGCCGTGGTCTCGTGCGACCCCTCCGACACCTCGGCGACGAGCAGCGGCACGTCCACCGCCTGGGCGAGCCAGGTGTGCGAGGTGACGTTGTACTCGCGCATCGGCTCCTCGTACCAGAGGTAGCCGGCGTCGTGGAGGGCCCGGCCCGCGTAGATCGCGTCGGGGAGGTCGTAGCCGCCGGAGGCGTCGAACATCAGCGGGTAGCCGTCGCCCACCCGCTCGCGGACGGCGGCACTCAGCGCCGCGTCGCGCCGGGCGTCGCCCCACGCGTGCAGCTTGATGCCGTGGTAGCCGAGCTCCAGGCACTGGTCGACCACGTCGAGGTACTCCTCCACCGTGTCGAACGTCACCGTGCTGGCATAGGCCGGCAGCTTGTCGCGGTAGCCGCCGAGCAGAAGGTGGACCGGGAGGTCGGCCGCCTTGCCCGCGAGGTCCCACAGTGCGATGTCGACGAGTCCCAGCAGGGTGACCGGGTAGTACTCGAGGCGGTGTAGCTCCCACATCCGACGCCAGAAGTACTCGCGCCGGAGGGGGTCCTCGCCCACGAGCTCCTCCCGCAGCTGGCGGTCGACAGCGGCGGAGACCAGATCCGGGCGGTTGACCTCGGCGAGGCCGGTCAGGCCCTCGTCGGTGCGGATCCTCAGCATCCCGGCCCACTGCCGCGGCGAGCGCACCGGCAGTCCGTCGCGCCATTGCCTCGGCGGTTCGTGCACCTCGTGCACGTCGACGACGTCGACCTCAGTGATTTTCATGGTGTGTTCCTGTCTTCTCGGTGCGCGCGATCCCGACGGCGTCGACCCCCTCGAGCTGCAGGAGGGCGGCCCAGAGCTCCTCGGGGGGAGCGTGCAGGAAGGACGCCAGGTCGTCGTCGACCTGCTGCGGTGAATCGACGCCGACGAGCACGCACGCGATCGCGGTCGAGACCGTCGACGGGTAGTGCAGCGCGGCGGTGGCTAGGGGCACGCCGAAGGTCAGGGCGACCTCCTGCATGGCCTGCGCCCGCGCGAGGAGGTCGTCCCCGGCCGGCGCGTAGCGGAACGTCGCTCCCCGCGACGGATCCGCGAGGATGCCGGAGTTGAAGACCCCGCCCACGATCACCGAGACGCCGCGCGCCTCGCACTCCGGCAGCAGCTCCTCGAGTGCCGTCCGGTCGAGCAGGGTGATCTGGTTGGCGCTCAGGACGCAGTCGATCGGCGTCTCGCACACGAAGCGGGCGAGACGGCCGGCGTCGTTCATGCCGACGCCGACGGCGCCCACGAGGCCTTCGTCCCGCAAGGCGAGCGCCGCGGGGACGCCTTCATCCAGCGCCCACTCCATGTGCCGGTCCGGGTCGTGCACGAGCAGCGTGTCGACGCGGTCCAGCCCGAGACGCTCGAGGCTCTCCTCGAGGCTCCGCCGCACGCCAGCGGCGGAGAAGTCGAACGAGCCGTCGGTCGCCCGCCCGGTCTTGGTCGAGATCGTGAACTCGTCGCGGGGCAGCTGCGGCAGCACGGCTCCCGCCCGGAACTCCGAGCGGCCCTCGCCGTAGAACGGAGCCACGTCGAAGGTGCGGATGCCGATCTCCCACGCCCGCTCGATCGTCGCCGTCGCCGTCGCGTCGGCTTCGCGCCCGACCTCGCGGCCGATCGGCGCGAGGCCGAGCCCGAGTCGTTGCACGCCGACCGGGCTCCCGCCGAGCCGGACGCGCTCGTCGAGGGCCGGTGCACTCGTCGCCATCAGTCCTTGACCGCCCCGTCGAGGACGCCGGCCCCCAGATATCGCTGGAACCCGAGGAAGATCACCAGGATCGGCACGACCACGATCATCCCGGCCAATGCCACCTCCGGTTGGAAGATCGGCAGGTCGGAGATCGTCCCGCCGGGGATGATGCCCGGCGAGTTCGAGATGAGGGAGGCGAGGCCGACGGGGAGCGAGTACAGCTTCTCGGAGAATAGGTAGATGTAGGGCCCGAAGAAGTCGTTCCAGCTCTCGATGAAGGCGAAGAACGTCACCAGTCCAACGGCGGGTCTCGCCAGCGGCACCGCGATGCGCCAGAACGTCGTCCACTCGGAGGCGCCGTCGATCCGCGCGGCCTCGAGCAGCGACGGCGGGAGGCTGGTCGAGAAGTAGATGTACGTCAGGTACACGCCGAACGGGAAGAAGCCCTGCGGGATGATGACGGACAGCGGCGAGTTCAGCCAGCCGACCGCGTCCAGCATCAGGTAGGTCGGGATGGTGCGGGCAGAACCCGGCGTGACCATGATGACGAGCGTCAGAATCAGGATCAGGCGTCGGCACTTCATCGGGGTGCGGGCGAGGGCGAAGCCGGCGGGGATGCAGCAAGCCAGTGCGATCAGCACCGACAGGACGCTGTACCAGACCGAGTTCCAGACCCACGTCCAGAGGACGCCGTCGTGGTACGACATGAGGTTCTGGAACGCGCGCCCGTAGTTCTCGAACGAACCGAAGCCGTAGGGGCCGAGGGTGGCCAGCTGCGCGCGCGTCTTCGAGGGCGCCAGGACGACCCAGATCATCGGGAGCGCGAAGTAGAGGCCGAAGGCGGAGAGGGCGACGACGCGCGTCACGCTCTCGAAGGTGAAGCGCCTGCGGCCGCTGCGGCGGGCGCGCGTCTCCCTACCGGTGACGATGAGCTCGGTGGCGGTCATTCCCGCGTCTCCTTGGTGTCGAAGAAATCGGTCCAGAGCACGAGAACGACGGCGACGAGCAGGCCCACGAGCATGATCATGAGCGAGAGCGCGGCCGCTTCGCCGACGTTCCCTTCGCTGATCCCCAGAGTGAGCGCCAGCTGGTTGATCGACCAGGTGGTCTTCGTCGAGACGTCGGAGTCGCCGACCGAGAAGATCGGGTTGAGCAGTTGCGGCTCGGTGTAGATCTGGAGACCGCCTGCCACGCAGAGCACCAGCATGTAGACGACGTACTTGCGGATCAGCGGCAGCTGGATGCGCGTGGCGATGTTCCAGCGGTTCGCGCCGTCGACGTGCGCGGCCTCGATGATCTCCTCCGGCACCGCGTTGATCGCGCCGTACATGATCACGATCCAGCTACCCGCTCCGGCGGTGAACGCCATGAGGGTGAATAGCACCGGCAGCCGGTCCGTGGTCACGAGATCGGACGTGTACTCGATCCCGAAGAGGGAGTAGATGAAGCTGAACGGCCCGACGCCCGGGCTGAGGATGAAGACCCAGATCAGCACCGACGCCGATCCGGTGAACGCACCGGGGAGGTAGTACAGCACACGCATCGTGGTGGAGAACCGGCCCGGCCGCGCCTGCAGCAGGAACGAGATGAGCAGCACCATGCAGATCATGAACGGCAGCCAGATCACGAGGAAGCTGGCGACGTGCACGAGCGCGGGCAGGAAGCGGTAGTCCGACAGCACGTTCGCGAAGTTCCAGGCGCCGATGAAGGAGCCCGATCCGTCGACGACGCTCAGATAGACGGCGTACAGCGTCGGGATGATGCCGAGGCAGAGCAGGAACAGCGTGTAGGGCGCGGCGAGCAGGTACCCGATGGTCCCCCGGCCCCGCCGCGGCGTGCGCGACGGGGCGGAGGACCCCCGGCCTCGCGGCGCGGGGCGCAGCGGGGCCGGGGCAACCGCGGAGCGATCAGCAGTCGTCATGGCGAGGTGCGATTCTCACTTCGTGACGACGGTGAGGCCGGCGGCGCGCGCCTGCTCCGTCATCTTGCTCGCCCAGTTGTCCATGACGTCCGCGAAGGTCGAACCCTGCTGGACCTGCTCGATCGGGAAGGTGCCCGTGACGTCGACCTCGGTGAGCGCGTTCACGGTGTCCATGTGCGCTGCGGCGTCGGCGTAGACCTTCTCGGTCGCGGTCGCGTCGGCGTACAGCTTGTTCTGCGGCACCTTCTGCGACAGCCACTTGGCTTGGGCCGGGCCGTAGGCGGGCATGGTCGGCGCGGCGAGCTGGACGTCGTCGCTCGTCGCGACGTAGGTCAGCGCCTCAAGCGCGCCCTTCATGTTCTTCGCGTGGCGCGAGAGGGCGAAGAAGCCGCCGCCCTCGTAGCCGACGCTGTTGTCGCCTTCCGCATCACCCCAGGTCGGCATCGGCGCGACTCCGAGCGTGCCGTCCTTCCAGCCCATTCCGGGGAACGTGTAGTCGGCGCGCCACACCGCGTTGATCGTGGCGAGGAGCTTGCCGTCGCCGGCCAGGGTCTGGCTCTGCGCGTCGGTGAGGTCCTTGATCTGGACCACGCCGGTCGCGAGCAGCTTGTCGAGCACGTCGACGGCCCGCGTGCACTTCGAGTCGCTGAGCGCGATCCGCAGGTCGCCGTTGTCGGTGAGCTGCTGGTAGGGGCACCCGCTCGACTGCAGGTACTGGAGGTCGGTCATCCAGCCGTTGCCGTTGAACTGGAGGATGTAGCCGGGGTGGTTAGCCTTCACGTCCTCAGCGAGGGCCACGAGGTCGTCCATGGTCTTGGGGACCTGGTAGCCGAACTGCGTGAACTCCTCGGTGTTGTAGTAGAACACCGACGGAGCGACGTCGTTGCGCAGACCCAGCAGGTAGCCGTCGGAGGTCTTGTAGGCGTCGTTGCTCGTGCCGAAGTCGTCGAGCACCTTCTTCGGGATGATCCCGTTCAGCGGCTGCGTGAAGTAGTCGTACTGCTTGGTCGACAGGTTGGCGAGGTACTTGTTCGGGAAGACGATGTCGGGCCAGCCTGACCCCGCCCGGTTGGCGAGCTGGATCTTCGTCAGGAAATCCGACCCCGAGATCGTCTGGATGTCGAACTTGTATTCGGGGTGGGCTGCGGCGAAGTCCTTGAAGCCCTGTGCGCGGGCCTCGTCGACCCAGACGGTGATGGTGGCGCTCGCGTCGTGCGGAACCGTGTCGGGCGTCAGCACGTACTGACCGACCCCGTCGCCGTCCGTCGGACTCGCGGACGGCGATGATCCGACGCAGCCGGACAGCACGCCGGCACCGACCGCCGCGATCACCGCGCCGACGACCAGTCTTCGAACCAATCCCCTGCTGCGATAAGCAGAATGTGACATTCGTTTCTCTCCTCTTCGTGAACTACTACTCTGTACGATGCACGAGATCACCTATATTACCTCTTATAAGCAGATAGGTCAATGAACGTGGTGGGTGCCGGAGCCCCGGGCGGCGCTGATACGGGGTCGTCGGTGTCGCTGGTCGCCGGGTGCCGGGCGTTCAGTCGAGCGCTTCGCGGAGCCAGCGCTCGATGCCGAAGATGTGCACCTGGGTGACTGAAGCCGCCAGTGCGACGTCGTGGTCGGCGATCGCCTCGAGGATCGCCCGGTGCTCATCGAGCGTGCGCTGGCCCGCACCCTGCTGCGTTAGGCCGCGCCAGACACGGGCGCGCGTAGTCTGGCTCGTAAGGCTCTCTAGCAGGCTGGCCAGATAGCCGTTGCCGGCGAGCTCGGCGATGGCGGTGTGGAACCGCACGTCATGCGCGACGAGCGCCTCGATCTCGGCGTCGGGCCGCACCCCGTCGATCTCGGCGGCGAGCCGGGCGACATCCTCCCCCGTGGCCCGCTGCGCGGCCAGCCCGGTGGCGTGAGATTCGAGCACGCGCCGGACGGAGAAGAGCTCGAGCAGCGAGCTGTCGTCGTGCAGGTCGACGACGAACGAGATCGCCTCGAGCAGCAGCCGGGGCTCGAGGCTCGAGACGTAGGTGCCGTCGCCGCGCCGGACGTCCAGCACGCGGATGACCTCAAGCGCCTTCACCGCCTCGCGCATCGAGCTGCGGGACAGCCCGAGCCGTTCGGCCAGCTCCTTCTCCGGGGGCAGCCGGGAGCCGGGGAGTAGCTCGCGGCTCACGATCATGTCCTTGATGCGCCGAATCGCCTCGTCCGTGACTGCCACCACGCAATCATAGACATCGGATGTCGCGCCAGTCACGGGCCTCGCGGCCGGGCGGAACCGGGCAGGATGGTCGCATGCGCGTCATCGACGGACACCTGCATCTCTGGGACCCGGCCGCCCTCTCCTACCCTTGGCTCGCCGGGCCACTGCTCCGACCGTTCGGTCCCGACGAGCTCGACCTCACGCTCGGGCAGTCGCCGGCCGCCGAGCGAGGCTTCGTCTTCGTGCAGGCCGAGTGCGTGCCGGAGCAGTCGGTCGCGGAGGTGGACTGGGTCGCCTCCCTCGCCGACCGCGTGCCGCTGCGCGGGATCGTCGCCCGGGCGCCCCTCGAGGACCCGGCGGCGACGGACGAGCTCCTGCCCCGGTTCGCGGCGCGGCCGCACGTCGTCGGCGTGCGACGGCCGCTGGAGGGCGAAGCGGACGACTTCTGCCTCCGACCCGAGTTCATCCGCTCCGCTCAGGCGGTCGCCGCGGCCGGGCTGGCGTTCGACGCCTGTGTGCGCCCGCGGCAGCTGCCCCAGGTGGCCGCCCTCGCGGATGCGGTGCCCGAGCTCACGATCGTGCTGGACCATCTGGGGAAGCCCGAGGTCGACGCCGTCGCCGATGTCGCGCCGTGGGCCCGGGCGCTGCGCGAGCTCGCACGCCGGCCGAACGTGTCCTGCAAGCTCTCCGGCCTGCCGGCGCAGGTCCGCGGCGGCGAGATTGCCGAGAGCGGCGGCAGCGCGGGGAGCGACGCGAGCGCCGCCCTCATGCGGCCGCTGCTCGACGTGGCTCTCGACGCGTTCGGCCCGGATCGGCTGCTCTTCGGCAGCGATTGGCCCGTCTCCCGCGAGTACGGCCGCTGGCTCGACATCGTGCGGTCGTGGCTGACCGGCGCCGTGGACACTCGCCACGTCGACGCCGTCCTCGCGGGAAACGCCGAGCGCGTCTACCGGCTGGGTTGACGACCGGGCATGTGGCCCAGCTGGCGAACCGACCGTCGCATCAGGACTGCGCGGGCCGGAGCCGGAGCCCCGACATCCCACCGTCCACCTCGATGTACGTGCCCGTTGTGGAGCCCGACCGCGGGCTCACGAGGTAGACGACCGCGTCCGCGACCTCCTCGGCCGACACGAGACGGCCGTGCGGCTGACGGGCCTCGAGCGCGGCGCGCTCCGCGACGGGGTCGGCGGCGCTCGCCAGCAGGCGGCCGACCCAGGGGGTGTCGGCGGTGCCCGGGTTGACCGCGTTGACGCGGATGCCCTCGCGGAGGTGGTCGGCGGCCATCGCCCGGGTGAGCGAGAGCACCGCGCCCTTCGATGCGCTGTACAGCGCCCGCTCCGGCAGGCCGGCGGTGGCCGCGATCGACGACGTATTGCAGATCGCCGCCGCGGGCGACCGGCGCAGCCACGGCAGGGCGGCAGCCGTGGCCCGCGCGATGCCGGTGACGTTGATCGAGAGGACCCGCGCCCACTCGGCGTCGTCGTTCGCGGCGACATCGCCCTGCGCTCCGATACCGGCGTTGTTCACGAGCCCGTCGATGCGGCCGAACCGCTCACCGACCGCCGCGATGGCCTGCTCGACCGCCGCACGGTCGGACATGTCGGCGGCTAACGCCGCGAACCGCGGATCCGCGCCGGAGGGGTCGAGGTCGAGGATGGCGACCTCCGCGCCGTCGTCGGCCAGCGCGGTCGCGATCGCCGCCCCGATACCCGATGCCCCGCCCGTCACGACGGCGACCAGACCGGCCATGCGCCCGCCGGTCATCGTCCCGCCTCCCATGCCACGAACTCCTGACGCTGCGCGCCCAGGCCCTCGATCTCGACCTCGACGACATCGCCCGCCCGGAGGTAGGGGAACTTGCCGCCGAAAGCGACGCCCTGCGGGGTGCCCGTAAGGATGAGGTCGCCCGGCTCCAGCGTCACGTACTGCGAGAGGTGGTGCACGATCGCGCGCACGTCGAAGATCATGTCGCTCGTGTTCGAGTTCTGCCGTGGCTCGCCGTTCACGAAGCTCGTCAGCCCGAGGTTCGCCGGGTCGACGTCGTCGGCGGTGACCAGCCACGGTCCGGTGGGGTTGAAGCCGTGGGCGATCTTTCCCTTCGACCACTGCCCTCCCGAGACCTCCATCTGGAACGTGCGCTCGGACACGTCGTTCGCGACAACATAGCCCGCGATGTGCGCATCGGCCTCACTGACGTCGTCGAGATACGCGGTGCGGCGCCCGATCACCACGCCGAGCTCCACCTCCCAGTCCGTCCTCTCGCTACCGCGCGGGATGGTCACCGCGTCGTTCGGGCCGACGACGGTGTTCGGCGTCTTCAGGAACACGATCGGCACCGTCGGCGGCTCGGCCCCCGACTCGCGCGCGTGCGCAGCATAGTTCTGCCCGATGCAGATCACGGCGCTCGGCCGCGCGATCGGTGCACCGATCCGCAGGCCGTCGGCGCCCTCCAGCACCGGCAGCTCGCCCGCTGCGATCGCGGCAGACGTCCGACCGACCGGATCGTCGGCGAGGAAATGACCGTCGACATCCGACGTCAGCGGACGCAGATCGAGATGGCGGTCTTCGTGGATGACGACGGGGATCTCCTCGCCGACCGACCCCAGACGTGCAAACTTCATGATTCTCCTTCGTCGAATGCGGATCGCGTGGCCATCAGAGGACTAATCAGTACGCCCTCACCATACCAAACATCGGATGTTTCCTCATGGTTGCGTCATCTCAGCCATCGGATCGCGGCACTCTCGCGGCGCCGCATTGGTAGCGTTCGAATCCGGCGCCGGTGCTCGGCGGCTTGAACCATCGACGCGCTCGAGCAAGCCAGCTGCACCACTCCGTCCCTTGAAAGGCAGCGGATGGTGCGAGAGCTGCGCACGAACAGGGCGGCTCAAATTGCGCCCGAGGACCGTCCGACCGAGGTGCCGCGGGTGCGGGTCCCCAGCCGATCTTTCGTCTCTTCCAAGCTAGGACGCCTGTCGCGGCGGGTCGGGCTGGACGGATGGCTGATCAGGTGTGGAAGCAGGAAGCCCGAAACCGGATTGGCCCAATGGGAGCAAGGATGGGAAACGGGCGTGTACGAGAGGAACGAAAGAAGAGACCAGGGAAGACGAGATGAAAGGGAGGCGAGGACAAGCTGGGAGGAAAACGGACGGAAGCGACGCAATGCAGGAACAGAATAAGAGAGAGCCAATGCACGCAGGCACTTTCTGTGGAATGCGAGTATCCTGGGCGGCATGCGCGGGGGTGTGGCGCGGTGGAAAAGAGGGGTTGCCTCACAGGGGGTGAGGCAAGCGATCGCTTACGCGTTCGGCGGTGTCTGCGATTCCCACCTGACTGCGAAGACGGCGCAAGGGGTGCTCGCGGCGGCGGATTACGCGGGTGCGGTGATGACCCGCTACATCGTGGAGAACGGGTCCATCCGCGATGACCTGCTCACCCGCAAGCAGCTGCGCACCTGGGTCGATGGCGGCGACCCGCTCACCGGTGAGCATCGCGGGTTTGAGATGTCCTCCCCCAATGCGGATCTGGTGCTGGATGCGACGATCAACGCGCCGAAGTCGTTCAGCATCGCGGCGATGCTGGACCCGCAGTTGAACGCGGCGTACGAGGACCTCCAGGACCGACTGAGGGACCGAATCATCCACCTCTGGCAAGAGGAACTCAACGCGCGGCGTGGGAAGGGCGGCTGCATCAGGGAAAACCTCGCTCGAGTCGAGGTGGTCGAGCTCAAGCATGAACGCTCCCGCTCACTGGACCCACACAAGCACCGGCACCTCTGGCTGAACGTGAAAGTCCAGGGCTTCGACGGGAAATGGTCGAACGTAGACACCCGTGTTGCGTTGCGGTTCCAGAACGTCATCAAGGCCGAAGGCGACCTCGCCGCCCGCAGCGACCCCACCTGGATCACCGCCCTCGCCGCAAGAGGGTTCACCCTCAACGCGGACGGGGAGATCGCCCAACTGCAGCATCTGGTGCGTCCATTGTCGAAGCGGTCCGCGCAGATCGAAGCCAACAAGATCGCCCGCACCGTGTGGTGGAAGCAGCAGCACCCCGGGCAAGAACCCTCCCATGACGTGTTGAACCAGATCGACAGGTGGGCGTGGGCAGCCAACCGGCCGAACAAGCCCGGCGACCTGGACGAAGACGACTGGGCCAAGCTCGTCCGCGACGAGCTCGCCACCGCCGACCCCGCTCTCGGCCTAGAGCGCTCGGCCATCGACACGTCTACAGCATCTATCGCGGATCTCGACATCGAACTACTCGCCGCGAAAGCCATTGTCGATGCTGACGCCCGATCGACCGGCACCGGGGGCCGGTTCAGCTTGATGGACGTCCGCGCCGGCGCGCTTCGCGCCCTCGCCACGACTGGCGTCATCGCCGAGCGCACAGAACTCGCGACCATAGCCGAGCAGGTCACCGCCGCCACACGAGCACACACCGTCACGCTGCTCGATGATCCCGACGCGCCTGCACACATCAAGTGCAGAATGGCCACCTCGACCGCAGCGCTGAAGGCCACGATTGCCAACCGGATCGAAGCACTGTCCGCGCCCGGCGCCACGGCGCCCGTCGAGGAGGTCACCGCGATCGCTCACGCGCTCGACCCCGAGCGGGCCCTGGACACCGATCAAACCGATGGCGCATCGGCTATCGCCGGGACCGCATCGGTTGTAGCCATCACAGGAGCGGCTGGCACGGGTAAAACGACGATGCTCAAGGTCGCCGGTGCCACCCTGCGCCGCCACGGGCGAAACATGATCATCGTCGCCCCCACCAAGAAGGCTTCCACCGTCGCCGGACGCGAAACTGACAGCGCCGCCTCCAGCCTCCACCAGCTCCTGCACGACTACGGCTGGCGATGGAGCACCGGTGTCGCCGGCAACACGGAATGGAAATTGCTCCAGCCCGGTGACACCGACCCCACGACCGGTCAGCATTACCAGGGCCCACGAACCCGGATCCGGCCTGGTGATCGGATCGTTGTTGACGAGGCCGGCATGCTCGACCTCGAAGCCGCCAACGCGCTCATCGACGTTATCCACCGCACCGGCGCGACTGTCGCCGTCGTCGGCGACGATTACCAGGCCCTGCCCGTCGGGCACTCCGGCGCGATGGCTCTCTTCCGCCGGTCAGCCTTCGAGAAGATCGAGCTCACCGAAATCCACCGCTTCCGCGACCCCAACTGGGCCGACTTGTCCGCGCGTGTACGCGACTCACGTGGTCTCGCGGAGTCTCGCGCGATCGCAGAAGAGATCGTACAGGCGGGGCATCTCATGCTCGTCACAAGCGAAGCTGAAGCACACCAAACGATGGTTGCCGCATGGCTCGAGTCATCGCGCAAGGCGGAGACGATCGCGCTAGTGACGGGTACGCACGCAGAAGCTCAACGAGTCAACGAAGCGATTCAGGCCCGGAGAATCGAGTCTGGGGCTTTGGACACACGTACATTCGCAGTGGGCCAGTCGGAGCAGCCTGTGTTCGTTGGCGATGTGGTTCAGACTCGAAGGAACGACAACGCATCCGGAGTAGAGAACCGCCAGAAGTGGATCATTAGGAGCATCACGGACGAGCACCTCACACTGGCGTGCACTTCCGACTCAAGCTCGCTGCGGCGGATCACTCGCGAATACGCAAGCGCCAATCTTCACCTCGGCTACGCCAGCACCGTCTACGGCGTCCAAGGCGAAACCACGGATCGTGCCATTGTCGGTCCCGGCGTCGACGCCGCCGGCCTCTACGTCGGGCTTAGTCGCGGACGGTCGCGAAACGATGCCCGTCGTTATCGCCTCGTCGGTCGAGGCCGCAAAGACAGAGCTGGCTGCCACGATGCAGCGACAGCCAATAGAAGAAACGTTGGAGAAGTCTCGAATTGCCGCTCGGGAAGAACTGGCCCGCGCCGCGAGAAGCGCTGCCGCGAGACCAATGGCGACCATCGACGCACCGTCGCCCACATTGTCTCGATGAGCCGACAGCCCGGCTGTTACTCGGCCAGCCCCGTCGCGATGATCTCCCGTCCGAGACGGCTTCTCCCGTCGAGCGCACGGTCGCGTTCCCGATAGTTAAGGAGCGCCACCCCAAGAACGTCGGCCCGCTCTTGCGCAATAGGGCGCACACCGCCGCGCAAGAAGATGAGCGGCCGACGTCCATCCGCAGCAGCCAACGCCGCAGCCTTCTCCACAGCGTCGACGTCGAGGTTTCCACGGCCGTTATCAACCCAGCCCAGGTAGCGAGAGCTATAGAGATCGCACGAGTATCGTGCGGCCCCAGCGGCCACGACCGAGTCAGCTGCGCCGAGATAGATCATCCACTCTCTGCACAACTCAAGGGCTTCTTCTCCCGACACTCCGAAGGGCCTCGGTCGGGGTGGTTCGCGCTCCACCCCTCCAGTGTGCCTGATACCCCCACCGTCGACTCAAGTGTCCGTCGCTCCATAGAGGCGCTTCGACACGCACGTGGCGCCGTGCGCAGCACAAACGACGGCATGGCGTCGTCCGCGACGCCGAGCGCCCGGAGAGTGTTGCGTTGCGCAAGGAGATCTTGCGTGTTGATGGGGCGTGGACAAAACCGATGAGCACGATCCAACGCCGTAGCGTTTGATGCGATGCGTCGAGTTCGGATGAGCCCGGCGCTGGTGTCCGTTGATCGACCGGCTATCGGGCACGAGTAACCGTCGGCGCGCCCGGGAGTTGGCACGCGGGGCGCGACGGATCTATGGCTGTCGCGCAGCTGAGTGCCTCGGCGACGCCCTCCACATGCGGCTGACCGTCCCGGACTACCTCGCTGCTCTAGTCCGGGACGGTGACGGGGAACGGACGGGGTATCCTCCGGCTGTCGTCCATGTCGATGACCGGTACCAGATTGTCGCGGTCAGCGAGGACCGCGCCTTCAGCCCGTTAGCCGGCCTCCGCACGCCCCCTCGCGCAGAATTAAAGAAGGCTGCTCACTTCGGGAATGTCGGTCCTACCAGGCAAAATGGGCGTGTGGAGCACGGCGAGGAAAAGAGTTTGAGAAAAACTGAGGGGTAACCGTGCAGCCCCGACCTATGAATTGGACGTCGTACGCATGTAGGGCATTCAAATCAGAGACTGAGAGGTTGGCCGGTGGGTCCGTGGGAGAACCAGAGCGCTGTGCGCGATGGATCCTTCGGCGCCCGTATACAACCACAGAACTCTCTCTCGATCGATATCACGGATCTGCGCGAATTCGACACCGACGTCAGCGAGTACCTGCGCAGGCTGGAAACAGACCAGTCGATCATCGCTGAACTCCGCGCCTCCCAATTCGAGGGAGCGCACTACGACTACTTCGCCACGGAACTCGCGAAGTACGGGTTCGCCGTCATCCGATCCTGGCTCCGGAGCGGAAAGATATTCGGCATCCTGACGGCCCGCGGGCTCGGGCAGAAAGCGGCACCCTCCGAACTGCTGCGCGAGGACGAGCACGCCGAAGAGATCGCCGGAGAGACCGTCGCGGCGGCGCTGCAGAACTTCCGTAGCTACGTCCTGATTCCCGGCCGCTGGGATCCGAGCAAGAAGGCGTCCATCCGGACCTACTTCATCGGCCAGTGTCTGCTGCGGTTCGGCAACGTCTATCGCCGCTGGTACACCGAGACCGTCAGCCCGCCGTCCACTGTCGAACTTGACGAGGAGATGGAGAAGATCGAGAACATCACCGCCCAGGTCGAGCTCAAGCTCGAAGTCGAACAGACTCTTGCCCGGGTGAAGAAGCCGCTGACCAAGGAGGTCCTTGTGCTCTTTGGCGCCGGCTTCACGCAGAAGCAGATCGCCGACACGCTGGACATGACCGTCAAGCAGGTCGAAATGATCATGGCCAACGAACGCAAACGCCAGGTGAAGGGAAGCACCAAATGACCAGCTTCAAGTCGCGTATTGAACAATCCTCGCTCGGCACTCGCGCCGGCCGAGCAGCTCGCAACACTGTTACCACTAGGACTGCGGCCGCAATCGTCGCCCGCTCGCGGGCCGCGAACAGCGCGGCTCAAAAGACGCCGAAGAAAAACTGAGGGGTGAACGGCCCGACGTGACCTAGAAGACGAGTGTCAGCGCACGCTGGCACCGTATAACAACTCAAAACCACAAATGGGGCCGGGCGCCTAGCCCGACCCCGGAAGACCTGAGCTAGTCAAGTCCAATCGCACAGACAGACTACTGGAGTCGTCAGCTGTTAGGGAACAGCTCTCCTCTCAGGCAAAAGACCTCGAGAGGAGGCCGTCATGGCAACACGCGTGGTGCGCATCGTGCGCGTCAAACCGCCAATCCGGGTCACCGTGACCACCACGATCCGACGCAAGTAACCAACGGCAGGGCAACCGCCCACGACACCAAAAGGAGGCCCACCATGGGTCGCACCGTCAACCGCTCCGCATCCAGCGGGCGCTTCGTCAGCAAGGCCGCCGCCGCGCGCTGGCCCTCAAAGACCACCACCGAACGAGTGGGGTCGGGGACAGGCAACGCTCGCACCGTGAACAGATCGGCATCGACAGGCCAGTTCGTGACGCAGAAGCAGGCGAACGCCAACCCCAGCGGCACCATCAGCCAGCGGGTCTAGCACCACCGGCGGGGGGGGGGGGGGGGGGCGCGGGCCCCCCCCCCCCCCCCCCCCCCCCC
>JAEWDJ010000385.1 GCA_023390155.1 Actinomycetes bacterium
CCGGCGTGCGGCTCCTCGACGGCGGGGAGGTCGTCTCGACCGACGGCGAGCCGGCCGACTCCGCTCACACGCAACGACTCGCGGTGGGGACCCGCGGCACGCTGGAGCTCTCCGGACGCGATCTGGAGGCAAGCGACCGGCGCCTCCTCGGTGCGATCGTCGCGCAGCTCGACGCCGCCCTGGAGCACCGCGATCTCGCGGCCACCGCGTCCGAGCTCGGACCGCTGGCGGAGGCCGACCGGGTGCGCAGCGCCCTGCTCGCCGCCGTCGGCCACGACCTCCGCCGCCCGCTCGCGGCCGCGACCGCGGCCGTCACCACGCTCCGCCAGGCCGATCTGGCGCTCAGCGACGACGACCGCGAGGTGCTGCTGGAGACCGCGGAGGACAGCCTGGCAGGCCTCGCCGGACTCGTCACCAACCTCCTCGACGTCAGCCGCGTGCAGGCCGGGGTGCTCGGCGTCTCCCTCGCCCCCACCGAGCTCGACGACATCGTCTCCCGCGCCCTCGACGAGCTCGGCGTCGGGCCCGCGGACGTCGAGCTCGACATCGCGGCCGACCTCCCGGCCCTCTCCGCGGACGGCGTGCTCCTCCAGCGGGTGCTCGTCAACCTCCTGAGCAACGCCCTCCGGTACAGCCCCGCGGGCCGCCGGCCGGTGCTCGCGGCCAGCGAGTTCGGCGGCACCGTCCAGGTGCGGGTGATCGACCACGGGCCCGGCATCCCGGGCGAGCGACGGGAGGCCGTGTTCCTGCCGTTCCAGCGCCTCGGCGACACCGACAACGACACCGGCATCGGGCTCGGCCTCGCCCTCTCCAAGGGCTTCGTCGAGGGGATGGGCGGAACGCTCGACGCCGAGGACACGCCCGGCGGCGGACTGACGATGGTGGTGTCGCTGCCCGCGGCGACGGAAGGGACCCGCGCGTGAAGATCCTGATCGCGGACGACGACCGGCAGATCCTCCGGGCCCTCCGCATCCTGCTGACCGCTCGCGGCTACGAGGTGCTCACGGCGAGCAACGGGGCGGAGGCGCTCTCGGAGGCCGTCGAGCATCACCCCGACCTGGTCATGCTCGACCTGGGCATGCCCGAGCTGAACGGCATCGAGGTGATCGAGGGCCTGCGCGGCTGGTCGACGGTGCCCATCCTCGTCGTCTCGGGCCGCACCGGCTCGGCCGACAAGGTCGACGCCCTCGACGCGGGCGCCGACGACTAC
The DNA here is from genome assembly GCA_023390155.1 of Actinomycetes bacterium. Taxonomy (GTDB): domain Bacteria; phylum Actinomycetota; class Actinomycetes; order Actinomycetales; family Microbacteriaceae; genus Leifsonia. Next base: position 1,211 of record JAEWDJ010000385.1, read on the forward strand.
GTGACGAAGCCGTTCGCTGCCGATGAACTGCTCGCCCGCATCCGCGCGCTCACCCGCCGGCAGGCCGGCGGCACCGACGAGCCCGTGGTCGCGTTCGGCGACGTGAGCGTCGACCTCGCGGCCCGCCAGGTGACGCGCACGACCGCGGACGGGTCGGAGCACGTCCGGCTCACGCCGACGGAGTGGGCGATCCTGGAGGTGCTGCTGCGCAACCCGCGCCGCCTCGTGACGCGCCAGGCGCTCCTGACCCAGGTCTGGGGCCCGCAGTACACGAGCGACACCGGCTACCTGCGCCTCTACCTCGCGCAGCTCCGCAAGAAGCTGGAGCCGGAGCCCTCGCGCCCGCGCTACCTGCTGACGGAGCCCGGGATGGGCTACCGCTTCTCGCCGGAGGCGGACGCCGACGCCGCCGGATCGGCCGACTGAGCCAGCTCCCCGAGTGCGCCGAGCGCCCGGCCCGCGATCAGGGTGATGGCGAGCGCCGCGCCCACGGCGACGACGGTGGCGGCCATCCAATAGCCGAGCGACACGGTCGACAGCCGGAACACGTCGTCCACCGTGTCGGCGACGACCGAACGGTCGAGGGACCAGGACATCGGCTCCGGCACGAGCGACGGGCAGACGAACAGGATGCCGAGGCACGACGCATAGCCGACGGCGACCAGGACGAGCACGCACACGGCGAGCGCCCCGGCGCGCGGGACGAGCCGGTCGGATCGCTCCTCCATGCTCCGTCCCCCTGCCGCCGGTGCTGCGTCGTGCAGGGAATGGGCCGGCTGATACGCCGGGTTCTGTCACGGCACCGTGGTGCCGCGGACGGCCATCTCTCTCGGGGCGACGTCGCCGCCGCCCTCCAGCGGTCTACCCGGGAACTCGGCGAGCCACCTCGACGTTCCCTGTCTGACCTTGCTCCGGGCGAGGTTTACCGAGCCGACCGGGTCACCCCGGCCGCTGGTGGTCTCTTACACCACCGTTTCACCCTGACCACCGGCCGAAACCGGTGGCGGTCTGCTTTCTGTTGCACTGTCTCGCGGGTTGCCCCGGGTGGGTGTTACCCACCGCCCTGCTCTGTGGAGCCCGGACGTTCCTCGGCGGCCCGCTCACGCGAACCGACGCGACCGTCTTGCCGACCCATTCCGTCGTCAACGATAGCGCAGCGGGCCTGGGCGCCGGATCAGAGCCGGCTCAGAGTCCGGATTCCTCGTTGCGGATGAGGATGGCGCTCGAGTCGGGGCACAGCACGACGTCGTCGGGCGCGGCCCGGCGGATCTCGGCGAGGTCGGACTCGGTGAGCTTGACGTTGGAGCCGAGGGAGACGCCGCGGAGCAGCAGCGCCGCTCCGAGGCCGTAGCGGGCGCGCTGGCGCTCGTAGAGGGCGACCAGGTCCTCCGGGAGCGCCCCGGCGATGGTGGCGCGGTCGGCGGCGAGCGCGGTGCGCTGCACCGCGAGCTTCTCGGCCTCGGCATCGCGCGCGGTCTCGAGCGCGGTGACCCGGGAGCCGAGCTCGTCGCGCTCCGCCTCCACCGCGGCGAGCGCCGTCTCGAGCCCCTCGACGCGCTCCATCACCGTGAGCTCGATCTCCTCGAGGTCGCCCTGCCGCTTGGCGAGGGAGGCGAGCTCGGCCTCGAGCGCCTGCACGTCCTTGACGGAGGCGGTCTGCTGCACCCGGCCGTTGTCGCGCGTGATGCGGGCCTCCACCAGCTCCACGTCCGACTCGATGCGCTTCAGCTCGGCGCGCGCGTCCTCCAGCTCGCCGGTGGCGGCGATCCAGCGGGCGCGGAGGGCCTCCACCTCGGGCTGCAGCGCCGCGAGCTCCTTCGCCTGCGGCAGGGTCGCGACCGCGTGGTCGAGCTGCGCGAGGCGGGTATCGGCGGCCTGCAGGCGCAGGAGTTCGTTCTGGTCGGCGGGGCTGGCTTTCACGTGGGGTGCTCCATCTCGGTGGGGGACGGTTCTCCGGTGCTACTGGAGGATGGCGAAGTCCCAGGGGTCGGTGCGGAGCTCGCTGACCGCGACCTCCACTCCCGGGAGGGCGGCGCGCAGCTGCAC
>JAEWDJ010000392.1 GCA_023390155.1 Actinomycetes bacterium
GTCCAGCAGGCTGACCAGGAGGCCGAGCCGCCGGAACTCGGCCGGCGTCGCGGCGTACACGTCCGGGCCGGTGACCGCTCCGCGCTCCGCCAGCAGACGGTCGATCGTATCCTGCACGGCGTCGGGGCTGGTCCCGACCGCGAGGCGCAGGGCGGCGCGTTCGCCGTCCGGCAGCGCGTCGCGGGTCTCGGTGACGGCGACGCCGATGTCGGGACGCTCGCCGCCGCGCCACACCTGGGTCTGCGTGACGTCGGTGATCGCCCACGGCCCGAGTCCGAGCACGTCCTCCTCGAGCGACACCGGACCGGGCCGCACCTGCGCCCAGTGCGCGCCGGCGGCGAGGGCCTGATCGGCCAGCGACAGGAGGCGCTGGTGCTTCGCCGCCCCCGACCGGCTGAGGAACCGGCGCAGGGACGACATCCACCGCACGTAGGTCTCCTGCACGGTCTGCTCCTCCGCGAGCAGCGAGCCGATGAGCGTCTCCAGCTGCGCCCGCTGCCCCTCCGTCATCTCGGCGACGGCGAGCGGCTGGGCGAGCACGCGCTCCAGGTCGGCGCGCATGCCGTCGAGCCCGCGGGAGGAGAGCATGGTCGCGAAGCCGCGGTACGCGCGGCCCTCCGGCGTCTGCTCCAGGAGGTCGTTGTCGCGCAGGTACTGCTCGACCAGCGCGCCCTTGCCCACCTGCTCCTCGGTCGCCTGGCGGGCGACCTCGCGGTGGCGCTGTTCCACCATGGCGCTCAGCCGGCGGAAGTCCTCCGGCAGCGACGCGGTGAGCCGCAGCACCTCGCGCAGCTGGCGCCGCACCGCCTCGCCGGCGACCGGCTCGACGCCGCCCGCCGCGATGCGCGCCCGCCTGGCCTGGAGCTCGGCGATCTGGTCGTCGATGCGCGCGAGCTGCGCGTCGGCATCCGGGTCGGTCATGTCGGCGAGCTGGTGCACGGCGTGCGCGATGCTGCCGAAGCGGGCCTCCGACACCACCGAGTCCGCGTCGACGAGCTCGCGCACGATGCGCAGCGCCTGCAGGGAGTACTGCGACAGGCGGTACTCCGCCCGGCCTTCGCGGTCGTGCGGTCGTGATCGGACGAGCCAGCGGTTGTCGACCCAGCCGCGGCAGTAGTCCGCGGGGGCTGAGCGGCGGGGGAGCGACGGGTCGTCCACGGCGGCGCCCGTCAGGTCGGCGGAGACGGGGGCGGCCTCGCCGTCGGCGATCGAGCTCAGCGCCTCGGCGACCTTCTGGTGGAACCAGTCGGCCGAGACCGGGCCGTCGGCGAACTCGAGGTGCCTGGAGAACAGGGGGAGGATCCAGCGCCCGTTGTGGCTGCGCAGCAGCGCCCAGGTGGGATGCTCCTCCCAGGCGTCCGCGACCGGGTCGGCGGCGAGGGCCTCGTCCATATTCCTCCGCGCTGGGGTCTCATCCGCGCCGGCACGGCGGGGACCGGGGGTCGAAAAAAGGCCCGGACCGGGGATTTCTCCCCGAAGTCCGGGCCTGTCTGGTTGCGGGGGCAGGATTTGAACCTACGACCTCTGGGTTATGAGCCCAGCGAGCTACCGAGCTGCTCCACCCCGCGGCACAAGGAATAACTTAGCACGGGATCGCGGGGGCCGGGAAATCGCGTCCGCATCCCGGGCGCGTCTCGCGCGTGCATCGCGCTGGTAGACCGTCCGTCCCACTAAAGTCGGGAGCAAGACGTAGGGGAAGCGTATGGCGAGTGTTGCTCAGAAGTACCGGGTGGTCGTGATCGAGGACGACCCGGACGTGGCCTTCTTCATGAAGACCGTGCTCGAGAAGCGGGCGGATGCGGTCGTCATCGCGGTCACGGACCCGTCCCGGGCGCTCTCGACGATCGCGGAGTTCGAGCCCGACCTCGTGCTCACCGACATCGAGATGCCGGGGATCTCGGGGCTCGATCTGCTGAAGGAGCTGCGGGCGCAGTATCCCGGCATGCCGGTGGTCGTGATGACGGCGCACGTCTCGGTCGACTACGCCGTCGCCGCCCTGCGCAGCCAGGCCGACGAGTTCCTGACCAAGCCGGTCGCCTCCGCCGACCTCGTCGCGATCGTGACGCGCCTGGCGGAGGAGGGGCGCACCAAGCGGGCGGCCAGCCGGCAGCAGGTGGTCCTCGCGATCGGCGCGCACCCGGACGACGTCGAGATCGGCGTCGGCGGCATCCTCGCCGCCCACCGCGACGCCGGCAACCAGGTCGTCATCCTCACCATGTCGCGCGGCGCGCGCGGCGGCGACGCCGACGACCGCCAGCACGAGTCCCTCGCGGCGGCGGAGCTGCTCGGGGCCCGGCTCTTCCTCGAAGACCTGGAGGACACCCACATCTCGGCCGCCGACCCGACCGTCGGCATCATCGAGCGCGTGGTGCGCGAGGTGAACCCCGACATCGTCTACACGCACTCCGCGCACGACCGCCACCAGGACCACCGCGCCGTGCACGCCGCCGTCAACGTCGCGACGCGCAACGTGCGCACGGTCTGCTGCTTCCAGAGCCCGAGCGCGACGATCGACTTCCGGCCGACGCGGTTCGTCCCCATCGACGGCTACACCGACGCGAAGCTCGCCCTGATCGACTGCTTCCGGTCGCAGGACCTCCGCGCGTACCTCGAGCACGACTTCGTGCTGGCGACCGCGCGCTACTGGTCCCGGTTCGGCGGCGGCACGTGGTGCGAGCCGCTGGAGGTCATGCGCGACACCGCCGACATCTCCGTCCCCGCCTCGACGATCACGACAGAGGCCCGACTCCGAAGGATCTCCGAATGACCCGAGTTCTCGTCACCGGCGCGGGCGGCCCCGCCGGCGTCGCCGTGATCCGCTCGCTCCTGGGGCGGGACGACGTCGACGTCCTCGCCGCCGACATGGACGGCTGGGCGAGCGGCCTCTACCTCGTACCGGCCGGGAACCGCCGCATCGTGCCGGCCGGCCGCTCCGAGACCTTCGTCGACGAGCTGATCGCCCTGTGCCGCGACGACGACGTCGATGTCCTCTTCTCCACGGTCGACGTCGAGCTGCCCGGCCTCGCCGCTCGGCGCGACGAACTCCAGGCCGTCGGCACGGCGCTCGCGGCGCCGAGCCACGAGACCCTCGTCACCTGCCTCGACAAGTACCGGCTCGCTCAGGCGGTCGACGGCTCCGCGCGGATCCCGCGCACGCGCCTCCTGACGGCAGAGGGCGTCGCGGAGGACTGGGACTTTCCGGTCATCGTCAAGCCGCGCAGCGGCGCCGGGTCGCGCGGCGTCCGTCTGGTGCCGGACCGGGCGGCGCTCGAGGCGATCCCGCTCGACGACAGCATCCTCATCCAGGAGAACCTCCCGGGCGAGGAGTTCTCGGTGGATGTGCTCGCCGGTCTCGACGGCGGCGTCATCGCCGCCGTGCCGCGCTCGCGCGAGCGGGTCGACTCGGGCGTCTCCATCGCCGGCCGCACGGTGGCGCGCGCCGAGCTGTCGGACACAGCCGCCGCCGTGGCCACGGCCATCGGCCTGACCGGCGTCGCCAACGTCCAGCTGCGCTACAGCGTGGAGGGCGTGCCCGCGCTGCTGGAGGTCAACCCGCGCTTCCCCGGAGCGATGCCCCTGACGATCGCGGCGGGCGTGGACATGCCGTCCCTGCTCCTCGACCTCGTGCTCGGCCGGCCCGTTCCGGCCTCGATCGGCTTCCGCGAGCTCGCCAACGTGCGCTTCCTCGAGGACGTGTTCCTCGACCCGGCCGACGTGCTCGTCTCCGAGAACGCGGCACACGTGGACGAGCTGGTCGAGTGACGGCGGCCCCGGCGATGATCGACGTCCCCGAGCTGCTGCGCGGCGACTTCCACGTCCACTCCACCTTCTCGGACGACGCGGTCAGCCCCCTGGCCGAGAACATCGCCGCAGCGGAGGCGGCCGGGCTGGAGCGGCTGCGACTGAACGACCACGTGCGCGCCTCCACCACCTGGGTCCCCGAGTTCGTGGCGGCCGTGCGGGCCGAGTCTGTGCCGACGGGCCTGACCCTGCTGACCGGGGTGGAGACCAAGCTGCTCGACGTGACCGGCGCGGTCGACATCCCGAGCGACCTCGTCGTCGGCGCGGAGGGAGTGGACGCGATCGTGATCGGCGACCACCAGTTCCCGGGGACCGACGGGCCCTGGTCGCCGCAGGCCACGAAGGACCGCCTGGCGGCCGGTCTGTCCGCCGACGACGCGCTCGACCTCCTGATCACCGCGAGCATCCGCGCCATGGAGCGGACACCGAACGCGCAGCTGGCGCACTGGTTCTCCATCCTCCCCAAGGTGGGCCTGGACGAGTCGCAGCTCGGGCAGGACCGGCTCACGGCGTGGGCTCAGGCCGCGGCGGCCACCGGCACGATCGTCGAGGTGAACGAGAAGTGGGCGTGCCCGGGCGTCGAGGCCATCGTCGCTCTGCAGCGGGCCGGAGCGCGTATCGTTGCCTCCACCGACAGCCACATCGCGACCGACGTCGGCCGGTACGACCGGGCGGCCGCGCTCCTGACCGAGGCGGCCGACAGGCTCGCGACCGACGGGGAGGACCACCGATGAGCCCCATCGAGCTGAATCGCGCGCAGCGCTCCGAGCTGCAGCGCGAGATCGATCAGAACCGGCGCTGGGAGCTGAGACTGCCCGTCTACGCCGGCATCGCGCTCGTCGTCCTCGCCGCCATCGTCGTCGTGCGCGTGGTGTTCTTCTCGTGAGCGACCGCGTGCCGCGGATCGTCATCGCCGATGACGACGACGACATCCGCGGGCTCATGGTGATCGCCGGCAAGCGCGCCGGGGCGGAGATCGTCGCCGCGGTCGACAACGGCCGTTCGGCCCTCGACACCGTCCTCGCGCAGGATATCGACCTCGCCGTGCTCGACATCTCCATGCCCGGCCTGAACGGGGTGGAGGTGGCCGAGGCCATCCGGGCGCAGAGGCCGCAGACGCTCATCCTGATGGTGTCGGCGTCCGTCCAGCTGCTCACCGACCACGGCGTCGTGGCCGAGCGCTCCGACAGCTTCATCATCAAGCCGTTCAGCCCGCGCGTGCTCTCCGAGCGCATCCGCGAGATGCTCGCCATCGAGGTGGGCGCATGACGCTCGACCGCTGGCTCGGCCGGCTGCCCATCGACTCGCCGTCGGTGTTCATGAAGCAGCTCCCCACCCTGGTGGGCGTCGTGCTCGCCCTCATCGTGCTGTTCATCCCGGGCTTCGTGCCGATGACGCATCCCGAGTACCTGCTGGCGGGCCTCGCCGTCGTGGCGGTGGCGACTCTCCTCGCGGCGGCCGTCCCGTGGCAGCGCATCCATCCGGGCTGGCTCGTCAGCGTCCCGGTCCTGTCGCTGCTCGGCATCGGGATGATGCGGCTCGGCACCGGATCGTCCGTCTCGCCGATCAGCGTCATCCTGCTCCTGCCGTTCGTCTGGATCGCGACGGAGGAGGGGCGCCGCAACATCCTCATCGCGGCGCTCGGGATGTTCGCCGTCCTCATCGCCCCCGTGCTCGTCCAGAGTCTGCCGAGCGCGCCGGTCGACCTGGCCCGGGCGATCTTCTCGCCCCTCGTCTACCTGATCGTCGCGACGGTCATCAACGAGATCGCCCACCGCCTCCGCGCGCAGCTCGCCACCAGCCGTGCGGCGGCCGAGCAGCGCGCGGAGCTGCTCGCCCAGGCGGTGAAGGCGCAGGACGAGCTGGTGCTGAACGAGGCCCGCCTCAAGACCGCCAACCGGCTCATCCAGAGCATCTGGAACGCCGTGACCGAGCAGTCCGTGATCGGCACCGACCTCGACGGGCTGATCGACGTGTGGAACCCGGGCTCGGAGAAGATGCTCGGCCTCACCGAGAAGCAGGTCGTGGAGGGGAGGCGGCACATCGTCGACTTCCACCTCACCTCCGAGCTGGAGGAGCGCCTGCGCGACATGGACGCACGCTTCACGACCGTCGCCAGCGCGGACGACTTCTCCGCGCTCGTCGACACCGTGCGGGCCGGGTACGCGGACGTCCGCGACTGGACCTACGTGCGCGCCGACGGCAAGCTCGTCCCGGTGCAGGTCGCGGCCACGCCGCGCATCGACGAGAACGGCCACCGGGTCGGCTTCATCTTCGTCGCCACCGACATGACCCAGGCGCGCGAGTTCGCGCGGCTCAAGGACGAGTTCGTCGGGCTCATCTCGCACGAGCTGCGGACCCCGCTCAGCTCGATCCTCGGCTACCTGGAGCTGATGCGCGACGACGAGGAGTCGCCCCTGTCGGAGGAGCAGCTGCAGTACCTGGGCGTCGCCGAGCGCAACGCGCACCGGCTGCTGCGCCTGGTCGGCGACCTGCTCTTCACCGCGCAGGTGGAGTCGGGACGCTTCCCGCTCGACATCAAGGACGTGGTGCTCGGGTCCGTCGTCGCGGCGTCGGTGGAGTCGGCCCGGCCGGTCGCCGGGGCCGCCGGCGTCACCCTGGTGAGCGACGTGCCGGACGAGCCGGTGGAGGTGCGCGGCGACGCCGTGCGGCTCGGCCAGGCCGTCGACAACCTGATCTCCAACGCCGTGAAGTTCACGCCGTCGGGCGGCACGGTCACCGTCGCACTCCGGCGGAACGGCGACGAGGCGGTGATCGCCGTCTCCGACACCGGGATCGGCATCCCGGCCGTCGAGCTGAGCCAGCTCTCCCAGCGCTTCTTCCGGGCGTCCACGGCGACGCGGAACGCGGTGCCCGGCGTCGGTCTCGGGCTGACGATCACCAAGGCGATCGTCACCGCGCACGGCGGGCGCCTCGACATCGCGAGCGAGGAGGGCGTCGGCACCTCCATCAGCCTCGTGCTGCCGGTCGAGACGCCGCAGCCGGTGACCGAGGCCCTGCCCGGCGCCGAGTCCCTCCCGGCCGCCGGCTCGGTCGGCGGGGGTGCGTCGTGAGCGCGATCGCCGTCGCGGTCGTGCAGACCTCGCCCCGCGACGACCGGGCGCACAACCGGGACCTCGTCACGGGACTCATCGCGGTGGCCGCCGAGCGCGGCGCCCGGCTCGTGGTGTTCCCGGAGTACTCCTCCTACTTCACGGATCCGCTCGGTGCGTCGTTCGCGCGCAACGCGGAACCGCTCGACGGGGACTTCGTCTCCGCCGTCGCCGCCGCGGCCCGTGACCACGATGTCCACGTGGTCGCCGGGCTGGTCGAGAGCTCGAGCGAGCGACACCGCTTCCAGAACACGCTCGTCGCCGTCGACCCGACCGGGGATGTGGTCGCCGTCTACCGCAAGCAGCACCTCTACGACGCCTTCGGATCGAAGGAGTCGGACTGGGTGGTGCCGGGTGCGCCGGGGGAGCCGCAGCTCTTCGAGGTGGACGGCATCCGCGTCGGCCTGCAGACCTGCTACGACCTGCGCTTCCCGGAGGTGACGCGCGTCCTCGCGGACGCCGGCGCCGATCTGGTGGCCGTCCCGGCGGAGTGGGTGCGGGGGCCCCTGAAGGAGCACCACTGGTCCACGCTGCTCCAGGCGCGCGCGATCGAGAACACCCTCTACCTGGCGGCGGCCGACCACGCGGTCCCGAGCGGGGTGGGCTCGAGCGCGATCGTCGACCCCATGGGCGTCACGGTCGCCGCGGTCGGCGAGGCGCCCGGGCTCGCCGTGGCGGAGGTGTCCGCCGAGCGTGTCCGCCAGGTGCGGCAGGTCAACCCCGCGCTGGAGTTGCGACGCTACCGGGTGGTCCCGCGGGACTGAGCGGCGGTCAGCTCCCGAGCGCCGCGAGCCGGCGCGCCGCCTCCTCCAGCACGTCGATGCGCTTGCAGAAGGCGAAGCGGACCAGCGAGCGCGTGCGGTCGGCGTATGCGTCTCGGCAGAACGCCGCGAGGGGGACGCCGACCACCCCCGCGAGCTCCGGCAGCGCCCGGCAGAGCTCGGCGGCGTCCGGATGCCCGAGCGGAGCGGCGTCCGCGACGACGAAGTAGGTCCCGTCGGTCGGGAGCACGCCGAACCCCGCGTCGCGCAGCCCGGCGGAGAGCACGTCGCGCTTGTGCGCCAGGTCGGCGGCGATCCCGGTGAAGTACGCGTCCGGGAGGCGCAGCCCTGCCGCGATGGCGGGCTGGAAGGGAGCGGCGTTGACGTAGGTCAGGAACTGCTTCACCGCGAGGACGGCCGTCACCAGCTCGGGCCGTGCGGTGAGCCAGCCGACCTTCCAGCCGGTGGTGTTGAAGGTCTTTCCGCCGGAGGAGATCGTCACCGTGCGCTCCGCCGCCCCGGGGAGCGTCGCCACCGGGACGTGCTCCGGCCCGAAGGTGAGGTGCTCGTAGACCTCGTCGGTGACGATGACGGCGTCGTGGCGCTCGGCCAGCTCGACCACGGTCTGCAGCAGTTCGCGGTCGAACACGGTGCCGGTGGGGTTGTGCGGCGTGTTGACGAGGATGACGCGGGTGCGGTCGGTGACCGCCTCCCGCAGCCGCTCGGGATCGGGCGCGAACGCGGGCGGTTCCAGCGGCACGGTGACGTGCCGGCCGCCGGCCAGCGCGATCACCGCGCCGTATTCGTCGTAGAACGGCTCGAAGGTGACCACCTCGTCGCCGGGCTCGAGCAGTGCGAGGAGCGTCGCGGCGATCGCCTCGGTCGCGCCGGCCGTGACGAGCACCTCGCGGTCGGGGTCCGGCTCCAGCCCGTAGAAACGGCGCTGGTGCTCGGCGATGGCCTCGCGGAGCACCGGCACACCGGGGCCGGGCGGGTACTGGTTGGCTCCCGACCGGATGGCCTCGACGGCCGCGTCCAGCACGGCCGCCGGGCCGTCCTCGTCGGGGAAGCCCTGGCCGAGATTGATCGCGCCCGTGCGACCGGCCAGCGCGCTCATCTCGGCGAAGATCGTGGGCCGCACGGAGCCGTCCTGCCCGAGCAGTCCCGCACCGCCGGCGGCGCGTCGCCACGCTCCCGGGATCGTCATG